>JAAZBY010000281.1 GCA_012513595.1 Chloroflexota bacterium | reverse complement strand
GCCTCCGATTCGCGTAGCTCCCGAAGGTGGAGCTTGGCCATAGGTAGAGAAGAACGACAGGATTAACAGGATTCACAGGATTATAAGAACTTGGCAAAAGCTTATCCCGCCATGATGCACTGGGCACCATCTTCACAATCCTGTCAATCCTGTAAATCCTGTCAATCTTGTCAATCCTCTGAGACCGCCCGGGCGCCCGGCTGGCGACGATTGACGCCCCCGGCCCCGCGATGCTACAGTGTGGCCGCCGTGCTGATCCGCTAGCCAGGAGGAACGCCGATGCTCGCCTTCCCCGCAGACCAGGGCACACGCACCTACATGGTCTCATTCCGCCGCGGTGAGTACATCATCGAGGAGTTGCGCCGCTTTCTGCAGGCCGAGGGGATCGACGCCGGCCTGATCACCTCCGGCATCGGCTCCTTTGACCGCTGCCGCCTGCACACCATCACCAACACCGGCCTGCCCCCCGAGGAGCGTTTCCTCACCCTCGAGGGCCCCCTCGAGGTGGGGTCGCTGCTCGGCTCGGTGGCCGGGGGTGAGCCGCACATCCACGTCGTCCTCCACGATGTGGCCAACGACGTGCACCACGTCGGCCACCTCGAGGAGGGCACCCGTTGCTGCTTCCGCGTCGAGCTGGGGGTGGTGGCCCTCCTGGGGGTGCGCACCCGCCGTCATATGGACCCCGAAACGCGTCTCGTCGATATCGTCCCAGAGGAGGCCTAGATCGTGTTCTCTCTTGACACCCTGACCGAGCAATCCCGCACCACGCTGGACCGCTTCCGCCTCGACGGCCGGACGGCCCTGGTCGTCGGCGGCACCAAGGGCCTCGGCCAGGCCATGGCTTTGGCGCTGGCCGCCGCCGGCGCCGACGTCTGCATTGCCGGGCGCGGCCCCGCCGGGCTGGAGGAGACCGCCGCCGCCATCACTTCCCTCGGCCGGCGCGGCACCCACTACGCCGCCGACGTCACCGACGAGGCCCAGGTGGCCGCCATGGCCGCCGAGATGGTGGCCCGCTACGGCCGTATCGACATCCTGGTGAACTCCCAGGGCCTGGTGGCCCTGCAGCCCTCCCACGAGTTCCGCCTGGAAGACTGGCAGCAGGTGGTCGACGTCAACTTAAAGTCGGTCTTCCTCTGCTGCAAGCACGTGGGCGGAGTGATGCTCAAGCAGCACCGCGGCAAGATCATCAACGTCTCCTCGGTGCGCGGCTTCCAGGGGCGCGCCCAAGACGCGGCCTACGCCCCCACCAAGGGCGCCGTGAACCAGCTGACCCACTCGCTGGCCATCGAGTGGGGCCCGCTGGGGATCAACGTCAACGGCATCGCCCCGGTGTTCACCCGCACGGCCATGTCTGAGTTCTACTTTGCCGACCCGGCCCGGCTGGAGTGGGTGCTCTCGCGCATCCCGATGAAGCGCGTCGGCGAGCTGGAGGACCTCTTTGGGCCGGTGGTCTTCCTGGCCTCCGAGGCCTCCAACTTTGTCAACGGGCACGTCCTGCTGGTGGACGGGGGCTGGACGGCGGCCTGACCCACGGGCCCAAGGAGGAGAGCCTTGCCTGGGCATGAGAGGCGCTATGCGGGCCCGCGCGCGCCGGTGTGGCCCCTGAACCGCCCGCCGGCCCGCCTGGGCTGCTCGGCGCTGGCGTGGCTGGGGCTGGCCGTCGGCCTGGGGCTGGCGGTGTTCTCGGTGAGCGGCATCTCCTCCGGCCGGGACCTCTTTGCCGACCATGCCCAGGCCGTGTGGGTAGCCGTGGGGGTGCTGTCGCTGACCTGGCCGGCCCTCTACCTGTGGGCCGGCTGGTTCCGGACGCTCTACGGCTACTGGCCGGCGCCCGGCGACGGCGAGGGGATCGGGCCGGCCTGTGAGACCTGTGGCTCCACCGTGCGCCGAGGGCACACCCGCTACGGCCACTACGTCTGTGACGTCTGTGCCCGGCAACGTGCCCTCGACAATCGTCGCCTCATCGTGCCGCTGGTGGTGATGGTGGGGGTGGCCTTCCTGGCCAACGGCCTCTCCTCGCTGGTGGAGGTGATGGCCATGCGCCGCGGCCAAGCGGCCGGCGGGCTGCTGGGGCGGACCGCCGCGGCGGAGTGGGAGCGCTGGCAGACGACGCTCGGCCTGATGGGCCTGGTCGGGGGGTTTGGGCTGGTGTTGGCGGGCGTCGGGATGCTCTCCCGGATCCTGCGCCGCATGGTGCTGGCGCCGATCCGCGAGCGGGCCATCCTCACCGTGCGCGCCCAGATTGGCGCCGCCCTCGACCGCGAGGAGGCCGGCAAGCCATAGGGGAAAAGAGAAGAGAAGAGAAGAGAAGAGAAGAAGACAGGATTAACAGGATTGACAGGATTTAGGACGCAAGGCCCGAAGGGTCGTCCCCACACGCGTGGGGGTGGCCCGGAGACGCCCGTGGTCGTCCCGCACACAGAGTAGTCGTCCCCACACGCGTGGGGGTGGCCCGTCCTGTCCGAGTGTCGCCAGGGTCACCCGGGCGTCGTCCCCACACGCGTGGGGGTGGCCCGATGGCACGGCCCTGGCTATGGCCGAGAGCATCGTCGTCCCCACACGCGTGGGGGTGGCCCGGGTTGCCCCTTCGTCCCGGGGTGGCTGGCCCGGTCGTCCCCACACGCGTGGGGGTGGCCCGGCCACGGGGCGGGTGGTGGTCATCGTCGAGAAGTCGTCCCCACACGCGTGGGGGTGGCCCGTGGGCACGGCGGTCCTTGAGGGCGATATGGTCGTCGTCCCCACACGCGTGGGGGTGCACCGGTGATCGGCACCGCCAAGCCAGCGTTACAGGAGTAATGCCCACAGGCCTGGGCATGAAGAGAGCTCAGAAATCCTGTTGATCCTGTCTCTCTTCCTCTTCCTTCTCCCTCCGCGCCAGGGCTACAGGAGTAATGCCCACAGTCCTGGGCACGAAGAGAAACCAGAAATCCTGTAAATCCTGTGAATCCTGTCTCTCTTCCTCTTCCTTCTTCCTCCGCGCCAGGGCTACAGGAGT
>JAAZBY010000705.1 GCA_012513595.1 Chloroflexota bacterium | reverse complement strand
CTTTGCGCCGCGCACTGGCCGACGCAAAGGCCGAGGAAGCGGCGCGTCAGGCTGCATTGCAAGAGAGCCCCGCTTACCAGGCCTACGCCACCGCCCAAGAGGGCCGGCGCGACGTGGAGCGCGCCGTCGGTGACGCCGAACGGGCCTTGAGAGAGGCGGCACTGGCCGCGTTCCGCGAGACCGGCGACACCAAGCCCGCCATGGGCGTGTCCGTGCGCATGTACAAAGTCTACAAGTACGATCCCGAGGCCGCGCGCGACTGGTGCATGGTGAATGCGCCGGCCTTCCTCGTGGTCGACGGCAAACGGTTTGAGCGGGCGGTGGAGCAGATGCCGGGCGCGCCGGTGGCGATCGAGCTGGACCCCAGGCCGGCGATTGCCAGCGACCTGAGCGGCTATCTGTAGCGATGCACCCCGCACCGGTGTTACCGCTCGTTCGGCGGGTGGCCGTTCGACTCGGCAGCGGGGACTTGGGCGGAGAGTAGAGGGGAGGGGACAATGACCGGGAACGTGGTACAGCAGCAGACACAAGAAGAGACCGTCGGCGTTCTCTGGAACGCCTATAAGAAGGCTAGTGGGCTGGGCGAAACAACGGAAGATGATGGAGACATGAACATGGGGCAGCAGGAGGATGGGGCTGAGGGCGTCAACCTGAGTGCCGCTGTAGATAACCTTCGCAATCAAGTGATCGCTGCCGTTATACACGACATGGGCCTTCTTTGGGCTTACATCAGAAAGCTGCGTGAGCGTCTTAGCATGTGAGCACACCAGGCAGCCCAGAGGATGCCCCGCCGGATCGCTACCGGGGCTGCCGCCTGGCCTGAAGCGCATATGGCTGCTCACTCGCAATCGGCGCCGCTATGGGCTCGGCGCCAGCACAGGCCAACACAGGGGCCGGGCGGCGACAGATATAGGCTACTCACCATGGTGCAGGGAAAGTCGCCCGGCCCGTTGTGGGAACATGAAAGGGGGGCAGTACCAAGAATGAGCAGTAACGGGAGCCGCTGGTACACACCAGTCTGGGAAGGTCTGTTCGCCGCAGAGCACTGCGAGCGGATGGGGCCGGCCCTGTGGCTCTACGGCTGGATCATTTCTCGCGCGCACGTCGCCCAAAAAGACGGCGCGATTACATACAACCACGATACCGCGGCTCAGGAGTTGGGCCGCAGCAGAGCAACCATCCGCGCGTGGTTCAGCACACTCCAACAGCATGGTTACGTGCAAACAAGGGCTAGGCACCCGTACCACCTGGAGGTACAGGTGACCAAATGGCGCACCGTTGAGGAGTGGCTGGCCGCCAGGAACGCGCAAGGGGATGGCTACATTCTCAGCACTCTGGGCAAGGAGAGTGCTATAGAGAGTGCTAAGGAGAGTGCCAGGAACGTATCACTCTATTCTATATTCTATAACACTATGACACTAGAGGACCCTTCGGGTTCTGGCGAACCGGAGACGCTCACCGGCGGCTTTGCCCGGCTGCTGGAGCAACTCAGGGGCGCGAAAAACAAGGCCGCCGTGCTCCGGGGCATCTACGTGCTGTGTTTTGGGCCAGCCGACGCGCCGGACTATGGGTATCTGGGCCGAGCTGCCAAGGCTGTGGGGGGTGCTGGACGGCTGGCGCAGATGATGTGGGAGTTGACAGCACAGCCGCCGACCGGTGACGTGCTCGCCTACTGCATGGCAAGAGCGCGGCGGGCCAGGAGCAGCACGATCCGGGGCGACGAACAGGGCGACACGCCACGCGGCGCGGCGGCAATCGACGCCTGGCTGGCAAGCAAGGAGGGCGCGAGTGGCAACTGAGCCGGTGATCGCGGACATGTTCCGGCTGTTCGGCGAGATTTGGCCGAGAGATGCGGCGGCAATCAGCCCGACGACGGTGCAGGTATACAGCCGCATCCTGGCCGACATTGACGACGACCTGCTCAAGGCGGGCGTGGTCCACCTACTCTCGGAAGCGACCTTCTGGCCGAAACCCGCCGAGGTGCGGCGGGCGGCGCTGCGGCTGGTACAGCGCAACGAGCGCACGGCGGGAGAGGCGTGGGCGATGGTCGGCCAGTACCTGAACCTGCCACAGTCTACGTGGATCGGCGGGCGACGGTATCGCGCCAAGCCGCTGCCAGACGACGTGCAGCGCGCGGTAGACGCGGTGGGCGGAATCTCGTACCTGCGCCAGAGCGCCGACGTGGTGGCGGACCGCGCCCGATTTCTACAGGCGTACGAGGCGATGCGCACCCGAGAGCAAGAGCACGCCCGGATGTTGCCGGAGGTGCGGCAGGTGGTGCAGCGGTTGGGGCCGGCTCCGGCCCTGGTGGAGGCAGGCGAATGACGCTGAGCGAGCGCGTTGTGCGGTGGCGGCTGGTACCCGACGGCTGGCTGGACTGGCAGGACGGCGGTTTCGGCCTCCTGTGGGCGGTAGGTGGCCTGCCTGGCCGGGGGCGTCATCGCTGGTGGGCGCTGGATTTGCGGCTAGGTCCGGTAGGTGTAGGGCTGGCGCTCTACAGATGGGAGGAACACCGTGCGCATCGGAGGGGTGTGCGTACATCTGCCGACAGGAACGCCGTTCGTGGTGAGCGGATACCTGTCACGGGATGGCGCGGGCTACCTGTGCGGCTATGCGTGCGACACGTGGGGCTATTGGCTGGCGGCGGAATGCGTCGATGAGGAAGGTAACTCGTGGTAAACAGGGTGATTCTGGTGGGCCGCCTGGGGCGAGACCCCGAGATGCGCTACACGCCGGACGGCATTCCGGTCTGCTCGTTCTCCGTGGCGTGTGACAGCGGCTATGGGGACTCGAAGAAGACGGTCTGGTTTCGCGTGTCGGCCTGGCGCCGGCTTGCCGAGACGTGCAACGAGTACCTGGCAAAGGGCCGGCTGGCCTACGTCGAGGGGGTGCTATCAGAGCCACGGGCCTACCAGGCCAAGGACGGCGAATGGCGGGCCAGCCTGGACGTGGCGGCCACCGCGGTGCGCTTCCTGACGCCCAAGGCGGCGGAAGCAGCGGCGGAGGATGGTGCGCTAACCGACGAGAGCATCCCGTTCTGATGGCGGGCAACGTGCGGCGTCGGAGAGGGTACGAGGCCGAGCGAGCCATATGCCGGTACCTCGGTGCGGAGCGTATTGCTGGCAGCGGTCGGCGCGATGGCGACGGCGGCTGGTACGCGCTGGAGGCCAAGAGCAGGGAGAAACTGCCGGCCTGGCTAACGGCAGCCATGGCACAAGCAGAGCGGCTGAGCCGGCCTGAGCAGTTGGCCGTGCTAGTGCTGCACCAGCTAGGCGACAGACACGATGATGACCTGGTGGTGGTGCGGCTGCGCGAGTTCCGAGACCGATGGGTTGGGGAGGAGGAGGAGGGTCCATGCTCTTAGCGGTTCGGGCGGCGCGGCTGTACGAGATGTACAGCGTGCCAGAGGTGGCGTGGATACTGGAAGAGCCGCTGCGGACGGTGCAGCAGGCGCTAGCTGGCTACGGCGTTATCACGGGGCGCGCGGCGGTGGGGCTCCGTGCGCACGGGTGGAGCCTGGAGGAGATCGCGCGTGAGTGGGGCGTGAGTGTGCGGTGGGTGCGCGACATGATCGCGAGTGAGGAGGGAGCATGAGCGACGATGCTATGAGGCTGCCGAGCTATCCCAAGGTGTTGGCGCTGGGTACGCGCGGCACAGAGCGGCTGCTCGAGGGCCCGGTCGTGGTCCAGGAGAAAATCGACGG
>JAAZBY010000280.1 GCA_012513595.1 Chloroflexota bacterium | reverse complement strand
CGAGGACGGCTTCGATCTTGCGATGCAGGACCGACTTGGCGGCAAAGCCGATCCAGCGATCCACTTCCTCCCCCTTGATATAGACCACCAGAGTGGGGATGCCACGAATCCCCAGCTTGCTGGGTGTGGTGGGGTTCTCGTCGGTGTTCATCTTGGCGAATACCATCTTGCCATCGAATTCCTCGGCAAGCTCCTCGACGACGGGGGCCACCATACGGCAGGGGCCACACCAGGGCGCCCAAAAGTCCACCAGCACGGGCTGCTCGCTCTTGAGAACTTCCTGCTCAAAGGTCGCGTCGGTCACGTACACGATATTGTCGCTCATTGGATCACCTTTCCTGACAAAGAATCTCGCCCTCTGGGAGCGGCGTGTTCGATACCATACCCCCCTAGGGTAACTATCGATGATTATACCTGGCCCGCGAGATGCTGTCAAGTTCAGTGAAGATACCTTGCACGCTTGCGTGCTGGCCCGTATGGCCGGTCTGCTGCATACTGGGCGCATCTAGCGGCACTGCTATCGTCATACAGAGGAGCAACGCAGATGTTCGACATGAACTGGTTCCGGCTGGATGGTGCGCACGCCTTTGTCACGGGCGCGGGCAGCGGCATCGGGCAGGGGATCGCCCTGCGTCTGGCGCGGGCCGGCGCCGACGTGGCCTGCTTCGACCGGGACGCCGCCGCCAGCGCGAGCACTGCCGCGCAGATTGAGGCGCTGGGCCGGCGGGCACTGGCGCTGTCCGGCGATGTCACCCGCCCCGAGGACCTCGCGGCAGCCATGACCGCCCTCGCTGACGCCTGGGGCTCGCTGGAGGTGGCCGTGAACGCCGCGGGCATCGCCAATGCCGCCCCCGCCGAGGAGATGCCCCTGGAGCAGTGGCAGCGGATGATCGACGTGGACCTCACCGGCGTGTTCCTCTCCTGCCAGGCCGAGGCGCGCCTCATGCTGCCGAGGGCCCGCGGCGCGATCATCAACATCGCGTCCATGTCAGGGGTGATCGTCAATCGCGGGCTGCTGCAGGCCCACTATAACAGCGCCAAAGCGGGCGTGATCCACCTGACCAAAAGCCTGGCCATGGAGTGGGCCGAGCGAGGGATACGGGTCAATGCCATCAGCCCGGGTTACACCCTCACGCCGATGAACCGCCGCCCCGAGGTGGCCGAGCAACTGGTGGCCTTTGCCGCCGACACCCCGGTGCAGCGCATCGCCACCGTGGACGAGATGGTGGGCCCGGCGGTGTTCCTGGCCAGCCAGGCGGCCTCCTTTGTGACCGGCGCCAACCTGCTGGTGGATGGCGGATTCTGCTGCTGGTAAGCCAGGGCCTGTGGGCAATTGACTGCGCCCGCTACCGGCGTCCGCGACCAGCGTCCCCGACCTGCGCCTGTGCCTGGTTATGAACTCAATATAGAAGACAATCTATACGTAAAGATAGCATAAAAGCCATTGACTATCGACGACAGTGGTGCTAAGCTTGTAGAGAGCCAGCGCCCTGTCGTCGTTCTCACTCCAGCCCAAGCACTGTATCACACCATCGTCCCCCTGAGCTGAAGCACTCTCCACGGACGCCCGCCCGGTGTGCGCTATATCGTACGCACGCCCTTTCCTCACCAGTGATGACCATGACCGGAGACGCGTCATCCCTGGCTCATGGGAGGCGGTGACTCTACCCACTCCGGCGACCTCGCAAGTGCGGCTTTCCGCCGCTGCTCCTCATCTGAGAGATCCTTTACGCTGCTCTCCCTTTAACGGAGGTGTAACATGGCAGCTCCAAGGGTATTCATATTCGTCGATGAAACGGACCTCAGCGCGCGCCGGCGTATCTCCGGCCTCGTCGACAGCGTGCTGGCCTCCTACGGACACGGGTTGTTGGTCCAGGCCGGCGAAGACACGCTCCACACGCTCGAGACCGAAGGCTACCTGATCGAGGCGCTACCCGATGCTACCCGGGTCAAGTTACGTGCCGTCGAATTCGACACGACCGAGGGCGCCCCCGAAACCCCGGCCGGCCTGACCCTTGCGCAGCCGGCCGCTGCTGCGGCGGCGCCGGGCTATTTCATCATCCAGTTCGTGGGCCCGGTCAAGCCCGAGTGGCGCGACCAGATCGTGGCGCTCGGAGCCACGCTGGAGGACTATGTGCCCGAGAACGCATTTCTGGCGCGGCTGGCCCCGGGCGCGCAGGGCCAGGTGGCCACGCTCCCCTTTGTCATTTGGCTGGGCCCTTACGAGCCCGCGTACAAAGTCAGCCCCCTGCTGATGGGGCGCCGCGGGCGCGCCACGGGCGATGAGGTCGCCTCGCTCGCCATCGACACCGCCAGCTTTCCCCAGGGCCCCGAGGGCAACCTGACCGTCCTGCTGCACAGCGCCTCCGACAGGGCAAAAATAGTCACCGCGATCGAAAGCCTCGGCGGCAGTGTCATCGCCTCGGAAGGCGACACCATTACGGCGACGTTGGATCTCGCAAACGCGGGTGCGCTGGCCGGCATGGTGGAGGTCAAGTGGTTGGAGCCCTATGAGCGGCCAGAGTTGTGCAACGACGTCGCGGAGCAGATCATGACCGTTCAGGACGTCTGGGATGCGCACGCTCTGGATGGCGAGGGGCAGATCATCGCGGTGTGCGATACGGGCATCGACCGCGGCGTGGATAACAACACGATGCACCCCGACTTTCGCGGCAAGATCGTCGCGATCCACGACCGCGTGGGCGACGGGGCCAACGATGTGAACTCGGGCCACGGCACGCACGTGGCCGGCTCGGCGCTGGGCAGCGGCACGGCCTCCAGCGGCGCTATCCAGGGCACAGCCCCCGCCGCCCGGCTGGTCTTTCAGGCCATCGAGAACAACACCACGCAGAGCCTCACCGGCATCCCGGCGGATTATAACACGCTCTTTCAGCAGGCTTACAACGATGGGGCGCGCATCCACAGCAACTCGTGGGCGGGCCATCTCCACGGCCAGTACACGGCCGCGAGCCAGGATATCGACGAGTTCATGTGGGACCACAAGGATATCCTGATTCTGTTCGCCGCCAGCAACGATGGCGTCGATAACAACTCGGACGGCGTCGTAGATACGGACTCTATGTCGCCACAGGCAACCGCCAAGAACTGCCTGACCGTGGGCGCATCGGAGAACGACCGGGCCACGGGCGGGTACAACCCCGGCGGCACCTGCTCTACCTACGGGAGTTGCTGGCCGCTGGACTATCCCACGAATCCGCTCAGGGACGACCCACTCTCGGACGATCCCACCGGAATGGTGGCGTTCAGTGCGCGCGGCCCGACCGACGATGGCCGACCCAAGCCGGATGTTGTCG
>JAAZBY010000279.1 GCA_012513595.1 Chloroflexota bacterium | reverse complement strand
CTGCCCGGACGCAAACACGCGCATCACCAGCCCCGGCATGAACGCCACCGTCTCCGGCTGGGTGTCGATCAACGGCACGGCGAACCATGCCCAGTTCCAGTTCTACAAGGTCGATTACGGCATCGGCGACAACCCGACCACCTGGAACACAATCGGTGACGTGCGCGGGACCGCAGTAGTCGGCGGCCAGCTGGCCAGCATCGACACCCGCGGGCTGCCCAACGGGCCGGCCTGGTTCCGCCTCACCGTGGTCGATCAGACGGGGAACTTTCCCCCGCCGTGTAGTGTGCGGGTGGTCATCAGCAACTAGCCGCGCAGGGGGCCTGCGGGGTGCCAGCCATTTGAGGGTCGGATGAGACGTTCGCTGCCCGTGTTCGCCCTGTTCCTGGTCGCCTTGGCGCTGGGGGCCTGCCGCCTGTGGGCCCCTGCGCCCGGCGCGCTCGGTGCGGAGGTGCCCGTTCCCGCGACGCAGCCCCCCGCCTCCCCCTTGCCGGAGGCGACCTTCACCGCCGCGCCGACCGCGACCACGGCACCCACCCTGGCCCCCAGCCCCACGCCAGGCCCCCCGCCGCGCCTGACGGGTAGCTACCCCATCGCGGGAGACACGCTGGTGCAGGCCGGGTTCCCGCTGACGCTCGAGTTCGATCGCCCTCTGGACCGCGCCTCGCTGGAAGCAGGGCTGACGATCTCCCCGAGCGTGGCCGGTGCCTTGGAATGGCCGGCCGATGGCACGATCGTCTTTCGCCCGGAGGGCGGCTGGACGGAACCCGCCTATGAGGTCTCTCTCACGGGGGTCCGCTCCCTCGACGGCGCCTCCCTCGAGGAGCCGCTGACCCTGCTCTTTGGCACGGGCGGCCGCGGCATCCCGGTGCCGGCCCTGATGTACCATCACGTCGCGGACCTTCCCGACGATGCGACCGAGACCCAGCGCAACTGGACCGTCTCTCCGGCCGCCTTTGCCGAGCAGCTGCACTACCTCGCCCGCGAGGGGTGGCGTTCCATTTCACCGGCGCAGTTCGTGGCCTATGCCGAGGAGGGGCACCCGCTGCCGCCCAAGCCGCTCTTGATCACCATCGACGACGGCAACCGTAACATCTACACAAATGCCTACCCGTTGATCATGGAGACCGCGCTGCGCCCCGTGCTGTTCGTGATCCCCTCGCACATGGGCTACGGCGGTTACTTTACCTGGGAGATGACCAAGGAGCTGGCCGAGGCGGGCATGATCATCGGCATCCACACGCAGAACCACATCGCGCTGCGCGGCCAACCGAACGAGGTCCTGCAGGTCGAGATCGGCGAGGCCAAGCGCGAGGTCGAGGGGCACCTGGGCCTGGCGGTCGATTCCTTCTGCTATCCCTTTGGCTCATACGATGAGAACACCATCACCGTGCTCCGTGCGCACGGCTACACGACGGCCTTTACGCTGAACGGCCTGCCCTTCCAGCCCGCCGATGACGCCTTCCGGCTGAACCGCCTTCTAGTGCGCTACGAGACCACCCTGGAAGAGTTCGCCGCCCTCCTGCCCTAGTGCCCGGCGCTGCGCTGCCCCCTGACCAGCCCCCCCGCGGACCATCGCACTCCGCGCGGGGGCCTTGCGCCGCCCCGGTGGACGTGCTATAAACCTGCTAATGACCGTGCGCGTTGGGCCGTGCCGTCCGGTGGCCCCCATCACGCCCCCCGTGGCAACAGGAGTAACCCATGCGGACACATGGCCGCCTCCATTATGTCATAGCGCTGGCTTTGGCCGGCCTGCTGATCTGCCTGGGTGGCTGCAGCACCATCACCGCCCGCCTGAGCAGATGGACCGGCGACGAAAGCCCCGCCGCCCCGGGCACCCGGGCGATCACCCTGCCCACCCTGGCCGCCACTCCGCAGCCCACCGCGGGCCTGGCCGCCGAACAGCCCACGCCCTGGCCCACCAGCACCACCGCGCCATCGCTCGGGCTGGCGGGCGGCGTGGCCACGCCGCTCCCCACCACGACGCCGGCCCCGCCGCAAGACCTCCTGTTCCTGAGTGGCGGCAGCCTCATGCGTGGCGGCGACCTGGGGGAATCCCCCCGCGAAGTGGCCCAGGTGCACGACGTGTCTTCCTGGAGCCTGGCCGGCACGCGCCTGGCGCTCTTGCAGGGCAGCCTGGTACAGGTCATCGACTTCTCCGGCAATGCGCAGGATAGCTTTACGGTCGACACGCCCACGACGCTGGAATCCGCCACGCTGCTGTGGGGCACCACGGGCCAAGGGATCCTGCACGTGGCGGTGGTGGCCGACGCCCAGGCGCCGACCCACGGCCGGCATGTGGAACTCCGCGCGCTGCGCGCCGCGGACGGTACTCTCCTGGGCGGCCTGGTGATCCCCGACGTGGCCGGCGCCACCGCGCTGCGCTACGACGATGCCCTGGGCCAGGTGCTCCTCATCGCGCAGGGTGGGGACCCCTCCTTCACCCAGGTGGACCTCTATGACCTGAGCGCGCGCATCTTGCTGCGCAGCGTTCCCGCGCCGGGCGAGGGGGCCGTGGCGCTCTCCCCCGATGGCACCACCCTCCTGACCACCCGCACCTCGGCCGCGGGGAGCGAGATGCTCGTCTATGACCTGGCCGGGAACGAGCCCGGCGCGCCCCTCTTCTGGGAGCTGCCCAGCGGCACCCGGGCGACCTCGTTCGCCTGGTCACCGACGGGCCGGCAGGTCGCCTACCTCCTGCGCGAGGGAGAGGACGTCCCCGGCGACGATCCTGCTGCCCTCCTGGGGGTCTGGATCGTCGATCTGGAGACGATGGGGGCCGTCCAGGCCATCGCCGAGCAGGGCAGTGACTCGGCCGTGCTGCGCTGGACGCCGGACGGCGCCAGCGTCCTCGTCCATCACTCGGACGGCACGGACGGCGCCCACTATTATGCCATCCGGCCGGACGGCGGCGGGCTGCGCATCCTGCCGGTGAACTCGGAGTCTCGCCTGATCGGTTGGCTGGCGCGCGATGCCGCGGCCCCCAGTGAGCCGGTGGGCATCGACCCCTGGCTGGCGCGCTTTGCGAGCACCTCGGCGGACGCCGCCGCGGCGGCCAACATGGCGGCCGCCTACGTGGCCGAACACCCCGATGTGGATGACGCCCTCCTCAGCGAGGCCGTGGCCGCCTACCTCGCCGCGGCCGGTTGGGAGCCGGGCCCGGCCGAGCCGCGGGTCATGCGCCTCGCGCAGGACTTGGCCGTGGCGCAGCTGCCCGGCATGACCATCCAGCTGCTCGTGGGCGGGCAGGCCCACCACGTGGCCCGTGGAGACCTGCTCATCGACGCCCGTCGCGAGGACCGGTCGCTGGGCCTCATCTACGGCGTCGTCAGTGAGACGGGCGTCCAGCCCGCCTACATGCTGCTGCAGCAGGGTGAGGACGGCACCTGGACCACCGCCTGGACCCCCCAGGGCCAGTACGAGTGGATCGCCACCGACGGCGAGATCGCCTTCTCGGGCCAGGGGGTGGCGGGGCTGACCGTGTCGGGCAGCTCGTTCGGCCTGGACTATGCCAGCGATAGCCTCTTTGCCGAATGCCACACCTGCCCGCACCGTCAGCTATGCGCCACCTGGGTGCGCGACGAGGCCGGCTACCACCGTGAGACCAAGCTGCCGGCGGGCGCCTCGTTCGAGCAAGCCCTCTGGGAGATGACGACACCCGGCCCCTATGCCGTCCTGCACGAGGTGCTCCGGCGTTTGGCCGCTGGGGAGTCTCTCGATGATCTCCTGTCCGGGCGGGGGGTGCGGGCTGCCCTGGATGGGCTGCGCGTCGTGGGCGGCGGGGCCCGCTTTGTCCCCGAGGACGAGACCGCCGATGCGGTGACCTTCCTGGACGCGCGGAACCAGGCGCGCTACCGCGCCGTCGTGCGCGACGGGCGCCTGGCCGCGCTGGAAGCGCTGGGCAACTGACCCCGGGAAATCCGGCCCGCGGGGCCCAACCGGGCCCGGTTGAGCCCGGCGGGAACACTGCCCGCTGCTCTGCCGTCTTAGGGGCAGGGCGTTCCATCATGTGCACGCGCTCGGCCGCGGGGCCTCCGCGCCGGGCCGCTAGACGGTTTCAGGAAGGAGAACCATCGTGGCAGCCAGGACGCTATCCCACCTCGGGCGCCGGACGCGCCCCCTCCTGATCATCCTGCTCACGATCGGCGTGCTCGTGGCCCCGCTCGGCGCCTGGCCGCCGGCCGCCACGGCCCAGTCGGGCGTGACCTGGCGTGGCGAGTACTATGGCAACGTCGCCCTCAGCGGCACCCCCGCCCTGGTACGCAACGACGCGGCCATCAACTTTACCTGGGGGGCCGGCTCACCGGGCACGGGCGTGCCGGCGGACGGCTTCTCGGCCCGCTGGACGGCCTACGCCGCGTTCACCGGTGGCAACTACACCTTCACCCTGACGGCGGATGACGGCGCCCGGCTGTGGGTGGACGAGCAGCTCATCATCGACCAGTGGCACGATCAGTCCCCCACCACCTACACCGTCACGCGGAACATGAGTTCCGGGTACCACAGCGTCCGCCTCGAGTACTATGAGCGGGCCGGAGACGCCGTCTGCCAGCTCTCCTGGGGCACCGGCACGGCCATCACCGACTGGCGCGGCGAGTACTATAACAACATCTCGCTGAGCGGCTCGCCGGTCCTGGTGCGCAACGACGCGGCCGTGAACTTTGACTGGGGCACCGGCTCGCCCGCCGCCGGCGTGAACGCCGACCTCTTCTCGGCCCGCTGGACGCGAACGGCCTACTTTACCGCCGCCGGCACCTACACGTTCTCCGCCACGACCGATGACGGCGTGCGGCTGTGGGTCGACGGGACGCTGCTCATCGACAAGTGGTCCGCCCGGCCTCGTGCGACGCACACCGCCGCCAAATACCTGGCCGCCGGCAACCACGACGTCAAGATCGAGTACTTTGAGGCGACGGGCTCGGCCGTCTGTATCGTCGACTGGAGCCGCGGCGGCGTCAGCGAGGGCACTCCGTTCGCCGTCGAGGTGATCGTCGACGATCGCGACGGCGGCTTTGTCTCGGGGGGCGGCGCCGGCAGCTTTTACGGGCGCAACGTGGGCTACCGCAGCCACCTGTACTGGACGTGGAACAGCAAGGACCAGCTCTACAACTGGGGCAAGTGGTACCCGAACCTGACCACCTCCGGCAACTGGGAAGTGTTTGCCTACATCCCCAGCCGCTACTTTGGCACCAAGAACGCCGTCTACTCGATCTTCCACAACGGCACCCAGGATAACAAGGCGATCAACCAGGCTGCTTCCAGCGACGCCTGGGCAAGCCTGGGCACCTACTACTTTGCCGGCGGCGCCGCCGAGTATGTCTCCCTGGGAGACAACACCGGCGAGCCCTACGCCACGCGCTTTGTAGGGTATGATGCCCTCAAGTTCGTGCTGCGCAGCGGTGGCGGCCCCGTATCGCCGCCGTCGGAATGCAGCATTACGCCGGTCCTCGGCTTTGGGCGGGTCTGGTCGGGTGACGCCACCGTCCGCAGCCGGTTGGGCTGCGCCACCGAGACGGAAAAGCAGACCTGGGCCGGGGAGCAATCGTTCCAAAACGGGTACATGTTCTGGCGCCAGGATGACAACAAGATATATGTGCTGTACAAGAACAACACCTGGGCCGTCTACGAGAGCACCTGGTCCTCCCGTGACCCCGAACAGGACCCGTCCATCGTCCCGCCGGCCGGCTACTTTCAGCCCAAGCGTGGTTTCGGCAAGGTCTGGCGAGACAATCCCGCGGTGCGCAACGGCCTGGGCTGGGCCACGACCGACGAGCGGGGTTTCCACGGCGCGGTGCAGCGCTTTGAGCGCGGCACGATGTTCTGGAGCGACACGCGCGGCATTCTGGCCCTGGTGGGTGACAATACCTGGCGGCGCTACTGACCTCCGCGCCCGGCACCACCCAACACAAAGGCCCCACCGCGGTGGGGCCTTGTCGTTTCCCTGCTCCGGGCAGCGTGGGGGGCTCAGGCGGTCACGTCGATCAGGATCTTGCTGACGCTGGCCGGCGCGGCGTTCCAGTCGGCCAGGGCCTGGCCCGTCTCGGCCAGCGGGTAGACGCGGGTCACCAGGTCGAGGAACGGGCGCTCGCGCCGCTCCATCATGCGGATGACGCCCGGGAAGGCCCGCAGCTGGTTGCGCGAGCCGCGGATGTCCAGCTCTTTGCGCACGAACTCCTTGGAGTCGTAGGTCACCTCGTCGGCCGCGTAGCCGATGTAGACCACCCGCCCCGCATAGCAGACCGCTTCCACGGCCAGGCGGAACGTCTGGGGCAGGCCTACGGCCTCGATGGCCACCCGCGGCCCCTCGCCACCGGTCAGGTCGCGCACGCGGGCCAGCACGTCCTCCTGCCGTGAGTTCACCACCTCCGCCGCGCCAAAGCGGCGCGCCAGCGCCAGCTTGGCATCATCGATGTCGGAGGCGATCACCGTAGCCCCCTTGCGCGCCGCCGCGCAGATGACCCCCAAACCGATGGCCCCGCAGCCGATGACGAGCA
Source organism: Chloroflexota bacterium (assembly GCA_012513595.1). The sequence goes on along the minus strand of JAAZBY010000279.1, from coordinate 1,595 downwards.
CCGTGTCGAGCTCCGACACGGCCCCGCGGTTGGCGGCGTGGTAGCCGACGCTCAACGGCTCCACCAGGGCAATCTCCTTGGCCGACAGCGCCTCACTGGCGTACACCTTGGTGTAGGGCACGCTGATCCTGGCGGTGAGGGCCCCGTCGCGCTGAACACCAAGCGTCTCGTTAACCTGGCAGCAGTTGGGCCGCCCCGCCTGGCAGGCCGGGCACAGGCCGCACTCGGTGGTGGGCACCGCCGTCACCCGCTGGCCGGGGCGAAGGGAGCCCGGCACTTCACCCCCCAGCGCAGCGATGGTGCCGCTGACCTCATGGCCCAGCACCCGCGGGTAAGAGACCATCGGCGACTGACCCCGGTAGGCCTGCAGGTCGCTGCCGCAGAGCCCGACATAGTGAACGTCGATGAGCACGTCCGACGGGCCGACGTGTGGCTCGGGGACGTCGACGAGACCGGCCCGCAGGGGCCCTAACACAGAGAACGCTCTCATTGCCAACCCTCCGAAAGACAGTGACACGGTGCTGCCGCACCGCTGGGAGACCTCTGGGGAGCGACGCCATAGATCCCGCGGCCAAGGGGCCCAGGGCGACCCCTGATCAGGCGGCCTTGGGCAGCGCCCCCGGCTCATAGTTCTCGGGCAGGCCCTCCTGCCAACAGACATCGGCCACCGGCGCCAGGAGCGCCCGGACCTCGGCGAGCAGCGCCCGGGCAGGCCGCCCGCCCACCGCGGCCACGTTGCGCTCCACATGGGCGAGTTTGCTCATGCCCACCAGGGTGGTGGCGACGCCGCCGTACTCGAGGGCAAAGTGCATGGCCAGCTCGGCCAGGTCGCTGCCCGCTTCCTGGCAGAGCGCCGCGGCCCTGCCGGCCGCCTCGCGCACGCGCTGCGGCGCCGGATGCCAGTCGGGCGCGCCACGGTTCGACAAAACGCGCATGTGCAGCGGCGAGGCGTTGATGAGCCCGATGCCGCGCTCGGCGGCCAGGGGCGCCAGCACCGTAGCCAGCGACGTATCCAGCAGGTTGTACCGGCAGTAGGAGAGGATCGTGTCGACCGCGGCCTGCTGGGCCACATCGCGCATGAGGTGCAGCGCATAGGAGGTGATGCCCACAAACCGCACCTTGCCCTGCTCCTGCAGGCGGCGCATGGCCGGCAGCGCCTCACCGACGATCTGCTCGCGAGGGGCATACTCGATATCGTGCAACTGGTAGACGTCGACATAGTCGGTGCGCAGGCGGCGTAGGCTCTCGTCGATTGAGCGCGCGATGCGCCCGGCGGTAAAGTCGAACCCGTCGGGCAGGTCCTTGCCGTAGCGCCCGGCCTTGGTGGCCAGGATCACCTCATGCCGCCGACCGGCCAGCGCCTCGCCAAGGCGCTCTTCGGCCAGGGTGCGGCCATAGTAGGGGGACACGTCGAAATAGTTGATGCCGAGATCGATGGCCCGCGCCACCGCCCGGCGGCCCTCGGCCGGGTCAGAGCGGCCGAACTCGTCGCCCAAGGGCGATGCGCCGTAGCCGACGATCGATACTGACAGACCCGTGGCGCCCAGTGTCCTGTACTCCATGGCCCGCTCGCCCCCTCCCCCTTACCAGATGCT
>JAAZBY010000278.1 GCA_012513595.1 Chloroflexota bacterium | reverse complement strand
GTCCTGTACTCCATGGCCCGCTCGCCCCCTCCCCCTTACCAGATGCTTCCCATCGTCCAGGCGCGGATCCCTTCCAGCACCGCCGCGCCCCCCGTGGCAAAGACCCCCACGCCCAGGCTATCGGGCCGCGTCGGTTAGATGCGGCTGGATAGGCAGGCCCGCCCATTGGCGATCACCTCCAGCACCGAGTGATCCAGGTACACGTGCAGGCAGAGCCCCTCCCCCTTGGCCAGTTTCAGCCGCGTGCCGAGCACGTCGCGGACGGCGTGCTCGCTCTCGCTGGAGGAGGTCCTATCGACCGACAGCGTCCCCGTGGCCGGCTCGTAGACGAGGCGCGTGCGCTCCTTGCCGTCGGGCGCCCCGCGCAGCCAGAGCCCGTAGGCCTGGGGCGCCGGGTCGGCGGTCGCCCGGAAGGCAACCTGCAGCTCCAGCGCGTTGCCGCGCAGGCTCTCCGCAAGGTCCACCTCTTGTGAGACGAGGCTTCCCCCCGGCACCGTCCGCTCGGTCCCTCGCAGGGTGGCCAGCTCCTCGACGAACGCCCAGCCGATGGTGCCGTTGGGCAGCAGCGTCAGGGCGCGCGGCAGCGACATCACTCCGGCCCAGCCGGCGGCGATCTGCGCCTCCCTGCTCCGCCCTTCCCACAGCCAGCCCCACATCAGCCGGCGGCCGCGATCATCCAGCAGGGTCTGCGGCGCGTACAAGTGCCCGCCGGCATCGACCTCCCCGCAGTTCTCCGGCACAAAGCGGTCGTTCGCATAGGTGCCCACCATGTAGAGGGAACGCCGGAGCGGCACCGGGGAGATCACCAGGGCGTGCTTGTGCCCCAGCGGGAAGAGATCCGGGCACTCCCACATGTGCCCGGTGGTGGCGGCCTCCCCGCAGAGCAGCGGGCGCAGATACTCCCAGTGGACGAGGTTGTCCGAGCGGTACAGAAACACCGTCCCGCCGACGTCGCGGATGCCAGAGCCCACCAGCATGCGCCAGCCACCCTCCTCGCGCCACACGCAGGGGTCACGAAAGCCGGCCACCGGCAGCCCCTCGGGGGGGTGTGCGATCACCGGGTTGCCCTCATGCTTGTGCCAGCGGCGCATGCCGTCCGGGCTGGTGGCGAGGCACTGCGTCTCCGGCCGGATGCCGGTGTATACCAGGGTGGGGACGCCGTCGTCGTTCACCGCGCACCCCGAATAGCAGCCGTCCTGGTCGGGGCCATCGGGCGTGGGGGCCAGGGCGATGGGCCAGTGCTCCCAGTGTACCAGGTCGCTGCTGACGGCATGCCCCCAGTGGATAGTCCCGTGGACCGGCCCGTTCGGGTTGTACTGGTAGAAGACGTGGTAGCGCCCCTCGAACTGGAGCAGGCCGTTGGGGTCGTTCATCCAGTTGGCAGGTGGCAACAGGTGGTACTGCGGACGATGCGGATCCATCGCCATGGTGTCCTCCTTGGCGTAGGAGACGTCGCCCGAGCGAGCAAGAAAGGAACAGGGACGGGCCGCATCCACGATAGCGGTGTCGGCCCATCCCTGGTTCAAGCAGTCAGAGGATCAGCGAGCTGCCCACCGGAACGTGCCGCTCACGGTGGCCCCGGGCGCCACACGCAGGCGGAAGCCGTCGGCAACCTGCTCCAGAGCCTGGCCCTTCACCTCAGCGTCAGACACGGCACGTTTCTCGTCCGCCGAGCCGATGGCCCAGTCAGCCTCGGCAGGGCCGCCCACCGCCTCAAAGGCAAGCACGCCGTCGCAGGCGCGCCAGGTGCGGAAAGAGACTCCCGCCGGCAGCCCCTCGGCGCCGTCGGTGCGATGGCGCAGCACCGGCACGGGGATGCCCGCCCGGGTGCCCCAGTCGGGGGTGCCCAGGATCGGCTGGTACGAGACCTCGTACAGGAACTTGCTGCCGTAACGACCCGACGAGTCGCACATGTGCGGCGTGGGATTCTGTTCCACCACGGCCCAGGTGCGCAGGTCCGAGGCGTAGGCACGCGCCAGCCAGGCCGGGTCGCCGGTATAGTAATGCGCGGCGACGAACACGTCGGACATCATCTGGTCACCGGCGAAGGCGTGCTCGTCCGCGGCGTTGGCCCAGGCCACCATCGCATCGCGGTAGCGGGTCTCTCCGGTGAGGATGTCGTGCCGCAGGGCCGGGCGCGCCAGCATGGCGCCGTTCTGCGACATCCCGGCGCGCACGCCGTCCGCGGCGGTGGCCATCTCGTACTGCCAGGCGCCGTTCTGGTAGCGCAGAGCCGGCCGGCCGTCACGGGCGTTGTTGTAGAACTGATCGAGCATCAGGCGCGAGCAAGTCAGGTAGCGGGCGTTGCCCGTCAGGCGGTAGATGTCTAGCAAGCCGCCGGCCACCTCAAAGGCGGTGTTGGGCGCCACGGTGGAGTAGAAGGTCTGGTAGAGGCTGGTGTTGGTCGCCTTGCCGGCCCGCCCCATCTCCTCAGACGCGACGCCGGGCGGCAGGATCGAGCAGGTGATCGGCCCGCCGGCCGCGGCCAGCTTTTCGATGTGGGCGCACCAGCGCTCCGCATAGTCGGTGGCCAGCTTCAGGTAGCGCTCGTCCCCGGTCTGCAGGTAGACGATCAGCCCCGTGGAGAGGAAGCGGAAGTGGTTGGCCTCCTGATAGTCAAAGGGCGCATGGGCGCGGACGTTGCGGGTGCCCAGCCAGGTGCTGCGGAAGCCGCTGGTGGCCCAGTCGTACCATTCGGGGATGCCGGCGACCCAGTTGCCGGTGTGGTGGGCCACGTCCTCTACGGAAGCCAGGGCTGCGTCAGCGCCCGGCAGCCCCCAGAAGGCCAGCGGGTTCTGGAAGTAGATGAACGTCTCGATCTCGTGGTGTACCTCGGCCTCGTCGGGGAAGCCGTGATAATACGTCGCATCGGCAAAGACGCGCCGCGCCGCCATGATCTTGGCCATCTGCTCGACGATGCGTCCGTCTCCACGGGTCTGATAGTGGGGGAAACCGATCCGCCAGGCTCCGCCCGCCTCGTGCGAGTTGATGATGTGGTCGGCCGGATGGGGGAGTTCGTCCTCGACGTAGGCATCGATGCGGGCCAGGAAGGCCTGCTGCAGGGCGGCCCAGGCGCCCTGCTCACCGACGGAGCCCAGCGCCCCCTCCACCACGGCGCGGTCTTTCGGCGCGGCAAGGCCCAAGAATTCCTGTGCGTAATCGGTCATGATGTCTCCCTCAGACTCTGACTATCAGCGGCCAGTGAGGCCCAGGATAGCGGCGATCCGCAGAACCGTCAAAGACGTGCTGCCGCCCGGCAGCGGCGCGCCCCCTCGCTGTAGATTCCTAGCGGTAGTACCCGCGGTAGCGCTCGAGCGCCGTGCAGATCGCCTCGATGTTCTCCAGCGGCACATCGGGCCCGCACTCGGCCTTGAGCCACAGGCCCCCTTGCGGGCCGCCAAGAACCTGCACTGCCTGGCGCACGTGGGCGTCGATCTCCGCCGGCGTGGCAAAGGGGAACAGCTGGCGGTCCAGGTCCAGGTCCACGCACACGACCCCTTTGCAGACTTCGGCCAGCCGCTCCAGCCCGTTGGCGCGCACCTGCGGATTGATGACGTTCACGCCGCACTCGACCAGGTCGGGGATGATCTCCACGATATGCCCATCGGAGTGCATATAGACGGCGTATCCCGCCGCCCGGCAGCGCCCGTAGAGTGCTGCGTAGCAGGGCTTCAGGAACTTGCGCCATTTGGCCGGGCTGATCGGCAGGCTCGTCTGCATGCCCAGGTCGTCGCCAAAGTAGAGCATAGGGCCCTGGGCGTTGGCCAGGATGGCCTCCAGCTCGCGCAGGTTGTACTCCAGGACGGTGTCGATAAGCATCTGCAGCTCGGGCGGCTCCTCGGCAAAGTCGAGCATCAGTGCGTCAAAGCCGCGCAGATCGCCCAGGCGCAAGTACATGAAGCCGTGCGGCAGGCGGCCGAGCAGTTCGGCGGGCGGGCGCAGCCGGTGTACCGCCTCTCGGGTGGGCACGGGATGGCCCACGACCATGGCTTCCAGGCCGTGGCGGATGTTCTTCCACACGCAGCCCCAATGGTCCACGTGCTGGCCGGCGACGTAGGTGCCCTGGGCGAGGTCATAGTCACGGCTACCCCGCTGCCACTCCCCGAACACCAGCGGGTGCCGGGCGACCAGGTCCTCGAGGTCCCCTCGGTAGCGGGCCCAGGTGGCCGGTAGGAGAGAGACGGACACCGGGATGTACTGGGGGCGCTCGAAGCGCATGGCCAACAGACGGTCGTCGTTCATGGAAGGCGGCTCCTTGGCGGGAGGCGCTGGCAGGTGCGCCGGGCCGCCAGCCTACTGGCGGCCCGGCGCCCTCTGGTGCAGCCCTCTACTTGAGGAAAAGCTCGATGACAGGTATGGACGCGTCGGGCTGGAGGACAGGCAGTTCCAGCGTGAGGACGTCCCCGGACATGGCCTCGTGGTGCGCGGGGCGCTCCACGAAGCGCACCTCGGAAGCGTCGTTCAGCAGCTGCGCGTAGGCCACCTGGCCGGCCAGCCCGTCCAGGTGCAGGTGTCGGATCGGCCAGGCGAACACGTGTACGTACAGCCGCCCCGTGTCGGGATTGTAGGTGAGGCGGCAGTCCTGCGGGGTGGCGAACTCGGCCGGGGCCTGGGTGCAGCCGTAGATCGCGCGCCCGTGGCGCTGCATCCACTCGCCCATGCCCTGCAGGCGCTCCAACGCGCGGCCGTCAAACTCGCCGCGCGCGGTGGGCCCCACGTTCAGGAGCAGGTTGCCCCCCTTGCTCACCGTGTCGACGAGCATGCGCAAGAGCTGCGGGACGGTCTTCCAGGTGGCTTCGTCGCGGTGGTACCCCCAGGAGCCGGAGAAGGTCTGGCAGGTCTCCCACAGCACGCGCTGGCCGTTCACACGCACCCAGTCGCGCACCATGAACTGCTCGGGCGTCACCAAGTCCCAACCCCAGGAAGTGTCCTGCAGGTCCAGGCGGTCATTGATGAGCACCTGGGGCTGCAGCTCGCGCACCAGGCGCACCAGCTGCTCAGAGCGCCAGTCGGCCCGGCCCTTGCCGTCCTCGCCCGGGTACGAAAAGTCGAAGAAGAGATAGTCGATCTTGCCAAACCAAGTGAGCAGCTCGCGCACCTGGGCATGCAGATAGCCCGCGTACTTGGCCATATTGCGGCCCTTGGCGGCCTCTCGCGCGGCGGCGTCATCCCGCTGCGGGTGCACCCGGTCGATGGGGAACTCGGGATGGTGCCAATCGATGAGCGAATGGTAAAAGCCCACCTTGAGGCCCTCGGCGCGAAAGGCCTCCACCATCGGCCCGATCAGGTCGCGGCCGTAGGGCGTGTTGGTCACCTTGTAGTCGGTGACGGCCGAATCCCACAGGCAGAACCCCTGGTGGTGCTTGGTGGTCACCACAAAGTAGGTCATGCCGGCCTCGCGGGCGGCGCGCGCCCAGGCCTTGGGATCGTACAGGTCGGGGTCAAAGTGCTCAAAGTAGGGCGCATAGTCGGCGTCGCTGAGGCGCTCGCGGTTCTTCACCCACTCGTGGCGCGCCGGCAGGGCATAGAGCCCCCAGTGGATGAACATCCCCAGGCGCCCCCGGACGAACCAACTCGCATCGCCCGCGGCTGGCCTTACCGTGTCGGTCATGGCGCTTCCCTCCCTCGCTACTTGGCGTACTCCAGGGCCACCATCTGGTGGCCACGCACCTCGGGAACCTCGAACTCGGCCCGGCCACGAACTATCTCGAACGGCAGCGCCTCTCCCTGGGGGGCCAGGCGCACCGCAGCGAGCGTTTTGCCCTCCGGCACCCGCGCCGACACGCCGATGCCGTACACCGGCAACACGTCCTCGATGACGTCAAAATCCTGGCCGCGCCGCTCCGGCACATAGTGCAGGAGGTGTAGCACGGCGCGCCCCTCGGCCGGCTGCTCGTTCAGCGCGGTGGTCAGGGTGGAGGGGCCATCGTGGCGCACGAGGGGGTCGGGCAGCAGCATGTCCAGCGCGTTCAGGAGCAGCCTCTTGGCCCAGCGCGGCGCATTCTGGTTGTACTGGGCAAAGATCGGGTGCGCAAAGTAGATCGCCCGCCCCCGGCGTACCACGGCGGGGTAGCCTACCTTGCCGGCCGACGGCGTATGCCGGTGCGAGCAAAAGTGCCGGTAGGTGCGGTTAAAGTAGGGCACCACGGCGTCGGCCAGGACCTCGGCACCGGCCACGGGCTCCACCTGTAGCCCGCGCAGGTACATGGCGTGCTCGGTCGGCGGCAGGCCGCGGCCGATCTCCCCAGTGGGGAGCACAAAGTCAGGGCTATAGGGCGCCTCACCCACCAGGCGTACGCCGAGACTGTCGAGGGCAAACGCGTCACCCGCCGGCGTCAGCCCGGCACGATGCGTGGCGATGAGGCTTCCGCCCGCCGCCAGGTAGTCTTCCAGCCGCGCGGCAAAGGCCGGCGTGCAGGGGATAGCGTCGGGCAGGATGATCACCCGGTAGCCGGACAGGTCCGCCCCGGTGTCTAGCACGTCGAACTGGTGGCCGCCCTCCTGCAGCATGCGCACGGCCCCCGCCGCCGAGGCCGGCACCCGCTCACCGGTCCACTCTTCTGGAGACAGCACGCCGATGTCGACCAGCGGGCGCGCCCCGCGGCACCAGGACTCCTTGGTCTCCACCTGGCGAAAGACCGTGCCGATCAGGTCGTACACGTAGGGGTCGATCCGCCCGTCGGGATGGAGCTGGTCACCCACGGACACCTTGGCGTTCAGCGCCAGCATGGTGAAACACTCGGATTCGAGCGCGGCCAGGTTCTTGAAGGAGTGGAAATCCCCCCAGGAGGTGTGGAACTTGCCCGTCATGCCCAGGCAGTCGAGCCCGGTCGTGCGTGCGTACCTCTGGCTGAGGGGAAAGTGCATATAGCCCCAGCCGCCGCTGGGGAGCGACTCCAGCTCCCAGTGCGAATGTGCCTGGGCCGCGCTGCGCCGCTCGACGCCCACGTGCCCCGCGTTGTAAAAGATGGTCGCGTCGGGCCGCTGCTCCCAGACGAAGCGGCTCATCTCGTCCATCCAGGCGTTGATGGTCCGCAGGCCAAAGGCGCGGCGCGCCGCGGCGTCGGACGGCTCCAGCCCCTCGGCGATCATCATCTGCCGGCACCAGCGGCAGGAGCAGTCCATGGGGGCGACGATGTCAAAGAAGAAGCCGTCGACGGGCAGCGTGTCGATGATCTCTTGCACGTGGGCGCGCAGGAACTCGCGGTAGGGGGTGTTGACGCACAGCCGCCGGTAAAAGCCGGCCTCGTACGGCGGGGTACCCGGCTGGCGGCCGCTCTCGTCGATCACCAGCCACTCCGGGTGCGCCTCCGCCGAGTACTGGTCCCACTGTACGGTGACGTAGATCGGCACCCGAATGCCGCGCGCATGGCAGGCAGCGATCTGTTCGGCCAGCAGGTTGCGCGTCAGGTACGGGTGGCGCCGCTCGGGGAAGGCCTGCGTATCATAGTAGATCCAGCCGTGGTGGCAGCGGGCAAAACAGGTGATCGAGTTCACCCGGGCCTTGGCGAGCGTGGCGGCGAACTCTTGCGGGTCAAAGGCGGAGCCGATTCCGGCGATCTGCTCCGAGGTGTGAAAGTCCAGGTGCACCTGCCGGTAGCGCAACTCTGCCTTGGGCATGGCGATGCCTCCTCACGCGTGGATGATGGCCCCGAGTACACGCCCAGGATACCACCGAACGGCGACCCCGGCCAGGGCCAGCCGGTGCCGCCCGGCCGCGCCGCGCCACCAAAAAGAGCGGGCGCGGGGCCCGCTCTCGTGGTCTTGGGGTGAGGCACCTACGGCGCCTCAGGGCAGATGAGACAGGGGGTTCAGGTTCGCGCCACCCCGGCGCACCTCAAAGTGCAGGTGAGGACCGGTGCTGCGCCCGGTGCTGCCGCACCCGCCGATCTGTTCCCCCTTGGAGACCGACTGCCCGACCGAAACGCTCACCGAGCTCATGTGTGCGTAAAGCGTCTCCAGCCCGTTGGAGTGGGTGATCATCACCATCGTGCCATACGGCCACACGTTCCACTGCACGTGGCTGACGTAGCCGGCATCGGCGGCATAGATCGGCGTGCCGGACGGGGCGGCAATATCGATCGCCCGATGGCTGGCGTACCCGGCCACCCAGTAACCCTGGCTGAGAGTGCCTTGTATGGGCCACCCGAGAGACCCGGAGGCGGCCGGCACCGCGTCTGGCGCCGGCGGCGCGGCAGTCGCCGCTACCACGGCAGCCGGGCGCGCCGTGGGAACCGGCTTGGGCACGGCCGGCTTGATGCCGCCAGGGATCACCAGCTCCTGCCCGACGCTGAGGGCATCGCTGCCGCCCAGCCCGTTGGCCGGGTAACCCAGGATGGCGCTGGCCTCGACCTTGTGCTTGGCGGCGATCGCCTCCACCGAGTCCCCGCGGGCGACCTTGTACAGCGTGCCGTCTACCGGCAGGATCATGAGCTCTTGCCCGATAGTGAGGAGATCGGGATCGTCCTCCAGCGCGGGGTTGGCCCACAGGAGGGTGCTGACCTCCAGCCCGAACTCGTGGGCGATGCGGACGATGTTGTCTCCCTGCTGCACCACATATGTGACCACGGTGGAGCGGGGTGGGCGCCGCGGCGCGGCCATGGGGACGATCACACCGCGGAAGGAGCGCATCGTCGCGGGCACCACGGCGGCCTGTACCGCCGCCGCCTCGTGCACCCGCGCGGCGCCGGACGTCCACTCCCCGGGCATGCCTGTGCCGGACGCGGCATTCTGCTGCGTCCAGGGCAGGCGCGGAGCTTCAACACTCAGGGGGAAGGTGCCCGTAGAGGCTAGGAAGAGCACCAAGGCCACCAGCACGTGCCCAACGGCACGTGCCAGGACGGGCAGCTGCTCAACTGCCTGATTGAGTGGGCGGCGCCGCAGTCGAGGTAGCCGCGGGGCTACAAGCGGCCCAACCGCCGGGCGCGACGTCGTCGAAGGAGAGGTTGGTCCCTGCACTGCCACGATCTCGTCATCCTTGATTGGGCGCAGGTGGACACGACGTGCTGCATTGTCCCTATTTGTAGCAGAAGGGGCGGGCCATGTCAACCAAGAGCCGGATTTCGCCCGGCGACGCTGGCCTGCGCCTCCTCAAAAGGGGCACACCTCGTAGTCCGCTCCGACGGGTCCCACGCTGCTTCCTACTGCGCGCTGGCGCTGTGGGCGGGCCCATCGGGCCTACATGTTCTTCCCTGCACCGGCAGATAGGCCGGGGCGGTTGGCGCCGCCCCCGCTCACTCGGTCAGGTTGCGCAGATGCGGGAAGAGGATCACCTCGCGAATGGAGGCCTGGTCCGTCAGGAGCATCACCATGCGGTCGATGCCAAAGCCCAGGCCGCCGGTGGGCGGCATGCCGTGCTCGAGGGCGGTAATAAAGTCCTCGTCCATCGGGTGCGCCTCGTCGTCACCAAGATCGGAGGCGCGCCGCTGCTCTTCGAACCGCTCCCGCTGGTCCAGCGGGTCGTTCAGTTCGCTAAAGGCGTTGCCACATTCCATCCCGCACATAAAGAACTCAAACCGCTCGACCAGGTGCGGCGCCTCCGGCTTTTTCTTGGCCAGGGGCGAGATCTCCACGGGATAGTCCGTCACAAAGGTCGGCTGGATCAGTCTCGGCTCGGCGTACTCGCTGAACAGCTCGTCGACCATTCTGCCCCAGGTGGGCTGCTGGCGCACGGTGAGGCCGCGGTCCTGCGCCGCCTGCCACAGGGCCTCCAGGTCCTGGTGTGCCTCGATGTCGACCCCACAGGCCTCCAGGATCACGTCACGCATGGTGATCCTCTTCCAGGGGGGCGTCAGATCGATCTCCTGCCCCTGGTAGGTGACCTTGGCCGAGCCCAGCACGTTGATCGCTACGGTGCTCCACAGCTCCTCGACCATGCGCATGATATCGGCATAGTCGGCATAGGCCTGGTACACCTCGATCAGGGTGAACTCGGGGTTATGCTGCGTCGAGATGCCCTCGTTGCGAAAGTTGTGGCCGATCTCGTACACCCGATCGAACCCGCCGATGATGAGCCTCTTGAGGTACAGCTCGTCGGCGATGCGCAGATAGAGTGTTTGGTCCAGGGCATTGTGATAGGTCGTGAAGGGCCGCGCCGCGGCGCCGCCGTAGATCGGCTGCAGGATGGGCGTTTCCACTTCCAGAAAGCCCTGAGCATCGAGGTAGCGGCGGATCTCGCTGACGATGCGCGTGCGCTTGCGAAAGATCTCCTGCGTCTCGGCGTTAGCCATCAGGTCGAGGTAGCGCTGGCGGTAGCGCGTCTCGACGTCGCGCAGGCCGTGCCACTTTTCGGGCATGCCGCGCAGCGCCTTGGAGAGCACCCGCAGCGCGCGCACCTCGACAGAGATCTCCCCGCTGCGGGTACGAAAGAGGTGCCCCTCGGCCCACACAAAGTCGCCGATGTCCAGGTCGCGCCGGAACGTCTCGTAGGTGTCCTCGCCAACGACGTCACGGCGCAGGTACAACTGCAGCCGCCCCGAACCATCGGCGATGTGGGCAAAGCTGGACTTGCCCATGATCCGCACGGCCACCAGCCGCCCGACGACCTGCACGTCGAGGTCGACCTGCTCGTCGCCATCGGCGGCCGCGGCCTCCTCGTAGGCGCGGATGGCCTGGGCCGTGGTGTGCGAGTAGGTTACCCTTGCCGGGTACGGATCGATGCCCCGCTCGCGGAGGCGCTCCATCTTGGCGATCCGTTGTTCTCTGCGGTCAGTGATCTCTGCCATGCGTTCTCCTGGCTGGCGCTGGCGCTGGCCTGCGCGCGGCCGCTAGTGAATCTCGACGATGCGGAAGAGGCGCACGCCGCCCGGCGTCTGCACCTGGACGCAGTCCTCCACCCGCCGGCCCATCAGCGCCTGCCCCAGGGGCGAGAGGTACGAGATGCGGCCGCTGGCCGGGTCAGCCTCCACCGGTCCGACGATAAAGAACGTCTCCAGCGGCTCGCCGTCCTCGGCCACCGTCACGGTGGTGCCGGGCTCGACTATTTCATGCTGCTCAGACTCGAGCAGCGTCTCCGCGCTGGCCAGGATGGCCTCGATATCGAGGATACGTCCCTCGACAAAGGCCTGCTCGCGCTTGGCCTCGTCGTAGCCGGCGTTCTCCGTGAGGTCGCCATCCTCGATGGCGTCCTTGAGCCGACCGGCCACCTCGAGGCGGCGCACGGTCCGCAGGTTAGCCAGTTCGTCTTCCAGTTTCCGTCTGCCCTCGGCCGTGAGGGGCTGTACTCTTTCCGCCATGTTGCCGCGCATTCCTTCCACAGTTCGGATAACAGAAAAGCGCCCTGGGGCGCGCCTGCTCCTGGCCGCTGGGCCTATGCGACTGGCCCGGATTATAGGACGAGCGCGCCATCCTGGCAAGCACCCCGCCCGGAGCCTGCCCACTCCTGCTCGGCCGCCCGGTTGCCAGCCCGCTGCCGCCCGGCTATGATAGGCGGCGTGTGTTTGCGTGAGACGTCCGCACGATGCCAATAGCAGAAGGGGTACGCGATGATCCTCGACAAGTTCAACCTGCAGGGCAAGGTCGCCATGGTGACCGGCGCCAGCCGCGGCCTTGGCCAGGGCATGGCCGTCGGGCTGGCGGAGGCCGGGGCCGATATCGTCGGCGTGTCGCGCGGAGACTGTGACGAGACCGCCCAGCGCGTGCGCGCGCTCGGCCGCCGCTTCGTACACCTGCCCTGCGACCTGGCTGTCGCCACGGTGGCCGACCTGCAGGAGCTGGTGCGGCGTGCCGTCGAAGAGATGGGCGATCTGGACATCCTGGTGAACGCCGCCGGTACCACTGCCCGCCATCCTTCGCTCGAGTACCCGGAAGGCGACTGGGACACGGTCATCCAGGTGAACATGAAGAGCGTCATGTTCCTGTCTCAGGCGGCGGCGCGGCACTTTGCCACCAAGGGGCGGGGCAAGATCGTCAACATCGCCTCGGCTCTTTCGTTCCAGGGCGGCTACCTGGTGCCCCCCTACACCGCCTCCAAGCACGCGGTGGTGGGCATCACCAAGGCCCTGGCCAACGAGTTCGCCGCGCTGAATATCAACGTGAACGCCATAGCCCCGGGGTACATGCTCACCGACATGACCGCCCCGATCGCGGCCGACCCGGTGCGCAACCCGCAGATCATGGCGCGCGTCCCGGCCGGGCGCTGGGGCACGCCCGAAGACCTGCAGGGCGCCGTGGTGTTCCTGTCCTCAGCAGCCTCCGACTATTGCCATGCCACGACCCTGGTCGTAGATGGGGCCTGGCTCAGCCGCTAGGGGCCGCGTCAGCGGGGCCCAGCAGTGTAGCACGAAAAAAGGGGAGCCCCTGTGGGGCTCCCCTGCTGCGCCCTGCTGCGAACGATCAGAACCAGCCGCTGTACCGTGAGAAGTGGTGGACCTCTACCCAGTAACCGTAGACGTCCAGGGCCTTGTGCGGGTTGGGATTGCAGCCGTCGTAAGCAGCGGTGATCGGCTCCCCAAAGGCCAGGTAGGCAGGGCCGTCGAAGTCCTTGCGCCGCAGCTTGGACTTGACGTCTACCACGATGGCGCGGCCCTCATCGCGATCCTCCACCAGGGTGACGGCCATGGTGACCTCACCCGGTCTGGCGTCGATGATGTTCTCCGAGGGGATGAACAGGGCTACGGGGCCCACGCTGAGGTAAAAGTCCTCGCCGGGCACGTAGAGCGCCGTCGCCTCACCCAGCATCTGCTCCACCTTGGGGCCAGCAGACACCACGGCGGGCATCGCCAGGGCGCCGACCAACAGCGCGACCACAAAGAAGACAAGAAGCGTGCGACGCATGGTGCTCATTCTGGGTTCCTCCGCTAGCGCCCGAGACAGGCTGCGTGAATGATGATGGGCCGTTTAGACTCCTCTAATTCTGCCCATATCATAGCGGAGCCCATGAGCGCGTGGGTAAAGCGCACGTAAAACTCTGCGCCTCATGCGTAAACCGCCTGGCACTCACGGGTCTTCGGGTGCTCACTCGGGGGCGCGCTCCCGGCGCGGGGCGATGAGCAGTGCAGCGCCCAGCATCAGCACCACCCCCGCCACGGCCGCCACGCGGCCCCAGCGCCACTCTGCGTGCACCCAGCGCACCTCGCGGGCCTCTCCCCAGGTCACCTGCCAGGAGGGGCGCACGGAGGCGTCTCCTTCTGGCGCGGGTATCTCCAGGGCCATCTGGGCCCCCAGCGGCACGGTGGCCCAGATGGCCTTCTGTTCGCGCAGGGCCGCCAGGGCCAGCTGCTGCTCCAGCCGGGCGCGCTCCCCCGCCGGAGAGATGCTGTTCAGTTCCACCAGCCGCCAGCCAGCGTACTCGGCCTCTCCTAGCCAGGCCTGGTGGACGGCCGACAGGTCGACCTCCTCGCGATAGGCAAACACATCGCGGAACAGGCGCTGCGAGACGCCATACTCCACCACGCGCCCCTCGAGCGGCGCTGCGACGATGGCCGCCAGCAGATCGCCGGAACCGGCCAGCGCCTGGCACAGGCGGGCGTTGGTGGCCGCGACCTCCTCGAGCGAGGCAAAGCGGACCGCCAGGCGCAACGTAACCGCCGCCTCATCTCCCAGGACCTCGACGTCGCAGCCCGGCTCTGCCTGCAGGGCTGCGGCAATCGCCGTCAGGCGCCCCAGCGTCGCCTCGGCCACCGGCGGGTACGGGCGCAGGTCGTAGGTTACGCTGCGCACCCCGGGAGACAGCTCCACACGCATGCGCACCCCGGTGACGGGGGGTGCATAGTGCAGCAGGGCATCCATCGTCTCTGGCGAGAGGCGGTCAGCGACCTCGGCAAAGGCCTCGCGCACCTGTCCCTGCCGGGCCAGGCCGAGCGCCCAGCGCAGAAAGAGCTCCTCACCCTGCTCAAACCCGGGCAACAGGCGCGCACCGCCCAGCGCCTCCGCCTGGCGGAGGTAGCCGAGCGCCCCGCGCGGGTCAGCCTCCTCGCTGGCGGCCAGGGCAGCCTGAAAGTAGCAGCCGGCCAGGGCCGTCAGGATGGTAGGATCGTCGCCCGCCAAGCGGCGGGCCTCCTCGAGCTCCTGTGCGGCCAGGAGCAGGTAGTTGAGGCGGCCGGCCGGCACCCCTTCTGCCTGCTGGCGATACACCTCGGCCAGGTCCAGGCGCGCGGCGAGGTCGTCGGGGTGTTCGGCCAGGGCGGCCAGAAGCGCGGCGAGGATCTCGGCATCCCAGGTGACGACCGTACGGCCCAGGGCGGCCGCCTCGGCCCGCGCGCTGAGCAGGAGGTGGGCCTCCTCCGCATGGCTGCCCGCCGCCCGCAGCGCCGCCAGCCGTTCTGCCAAGGGCGGCACCAGCATGGTCAGGCCGTGATCGGGGAGGTCGCTGGGGCTCTCGTAGCTCCAGGAAAAGTTGTAGCCATCAAAGCCGGCGCTGTGCGGCTGCACGTCCAGCAGGCACTCGTCGGAGAGCGCGGCAGGCAGGGCCAGAACGACGTGCACCCCGTCGATGGCACCCCAGGCCCCCAGGCGTGCCGAGCGCCACCACCAGTCCAAAAGGCGGGTGCTGCCCAGGTTGCGCTCGTAAGACAGCGTCAGCCGCCGGCTGCCCCCGGCGCCAAGCTGCACCTGCCAGATCGTGGGGTACTCGGCGTTCCCCTCCAGCCGGGGCTGCTCGGTGCCATCGGCATCGCGCAGGGCCACGTCGGGATCCTCCCGGCAACCCCCTGCCGACGCCGCAGGGATGCCGACCTGCAGGTAGGCGCCCTGGCCGCGCGAGGTATTGCGCAACTGGTAGGTGTGTGTCGAGCGCAGCAGGCAGGCTTCGGCGGAACAGTCCAGCGTGGCGTCTAAAATGGCCGCTTCCAGCCGCACGCCGTCGGCGGTGCTCACCGGCAGCAGCACCGGCTCGCAGATCGTGGGGCTGCCCGCGGCGGGTTCTTGCGCAGAAACGTCGGGGGCCGCCGCCAGCAGGAACAGAAGCGCCGCCAGCAGCGTCCGAGAGAAGGCGTGCCATACGTTCACGAGGTGGATCCCCTGCGTTGCGGCCCGTGTATGCCGGCCGAGACGGAATGCTCATCCTACCGTGGAGCGAGGTACGCCGTCAAGCGGGCGACAGGTTCCCTTTGCGCCGCGATTTGACAGAGGCAGGCAAGCGTGTATTATGATAGGTCGGTAGTGCAGTCACCCTCGCATACCGCGGCTAACACATCCACCGAGATCTGTCATCACTCCCCTCCCGACGTCCCGACAGGTACCGGTATTGGAGGCCAATCGCATCAGTGCATCCCGAACCAGTCTCGGTTTCAGAACTGTCCGCTCCAAAGTGGGAAGTGAACCGGGACTTTTGGCGTTGTCTTGCGCAACGTCTTGCTGCCAGCCAAACTATGCCAAAGCCAGCAGGAGGGCACATTGGATATTAATGAAATCAATAGCATGCGGATCAGCCTCGCCTCACCCGATAAGATTCGGGAATGGTCCTACGGCGAGGTAACCAAGCCAGAGACGATTAACTACCGTCGCCTCCGTCCGGAGAAGGATGGCCTCTTCTGTGAGGCGATCTTTGGCCCGACCAAAGACTGGCAATGCTATTGCGGCAAGTACAAGAAGGTGCGCTTCCGCGGCATCAAGTGCGACAAGTGCGGCGTCGAGGTCACCCACTCCCGCGTGCGCCGCGAGCGGATGGGCCACATCGAGCTGGCCGCGCCCATCGCCCACATCTGGTACACGCGCCGGTCGCCCAGCTACCTGGGCCTGCTGCTGAACATCTCGCAGCGCAACCTGGACCGTGTCCTCTACTACGCCCAGTATATCATCACGGCCGTGGATGAGCACGCCCGCGAGCGCGCCCTGCACCGGCTCGACGAGGAAGAGACCCGCGAAGTCGCCAAGCTGACCGAGGACCTACAGGTCGAGCTGCAGACTATTGAGGCCTTCCTGTCGGCCCATTCTGAGCAGGCCTCGGCCCGGGTCGACCAGATCGCCGTGGAGATCCAGGAGGCGCGTGACGCCGCCGTCGAGACGCTGATGAGCGGGGCCACCCACATCCGTGAGATCCTGGAGCAATACACCAACCAGCCCGCGCCCGATGACCTGGTGTTCGCGCCGAACGACGCGCATGTGGTGGCGGCCGGGGAGGTCATCCGCCGCGAGCACATCGCCGCGTTCAACCAGGTCGTCCAGGACGAGCTGAGCCGCATCGAAGAGCGCTTTGCCAACGAGCGCGACCAGCGCCTGGCGAAGGCAGAAGAGAGCGACGCCGACGCGGTCCGCGCGGCCGAAGAGCGGCTGCCGGTGATCCACGAGGAGATCGAGCGCCAGGCGCAGTCGGTGCGTGCGGATTACGAGCAGAAGCGCGACGAGCTGTTGGCGCTGCATCAGAAGATGCTGCTGAACGAGACCCACTACCGCGAGCTCCGCGAGCGCTGGGGGCGCGTCTTCACCGCCGGCATGGGCGCGGAGGCGGTCTACGACATCGTCTCCAAGATCGACCTCGACGACCTGGCCGAAGAGCTGCGCACCGAGATCCGCTCGACCCGCTCCAAGCAGCGCCGCAAGAAGGCCACCAAGCGCCTTCAGATCGTCGAGGCCCTGCGCAAGAGCAACAACCGTCCCGAGTGGATGATCCTGACGGCCCTGCCCGTCATCCCGCCGGCGTTGCGCCCCATGGTGCAGCTGGACGGCGGCCGCTTTGCCACCAGCGACCTGAACGACCTGTACCGCCGCGTGGTCAACCGCAACAACCGCCTCAAGCACCTGATCAAGCTGCAGGCGCCCGAGGTGATCGTG
>JAAZBY010000277.1 GCA_012513595.1 Chloroflexota bacterium | reverse complement strand
GGATGCCATGGAAACGCTCATGTCAGGCCGCACCTCACTGGTCATCGCCCACCGCCTGGCCACGGTGCAGCGCGCCTCCAACATCCTGGTGATCGAGGGGGGGCGTATCGTCGAGAACGGCACGCACGAGGAGCTGCTGGCCCTGAATGGCGTGTACGCGAACCTGTACGAGACGCAGTTCCTGGCCCCGGTGCTCGAACAGATCTGACCCGGTCCGTCACGCGCAAAGCGAAAGGACGCCGTATGAGCAGTGCCAAGTACTTGCTGCGCTATCGGCGGGGTCCACAGTGCCCCGCCCACCTGGGCTTGGCCGTGGCCGGCCAGGTGTACGACCTGACCGCCCTGGGGAGGCCCGAGTACGCCTCTCTGGAGGCCTGGCTCTTCCACGCCGACCGGGACTGGCCCGCCGCCCTGCGGGCCCTGGCGCAGGTGCCGGCCAGCGCCGGTGCGGCTTGCAGCGCCGCGGCGCTGGCGGCCGGGGAGAGCGGCCTGCAGCTGCTGGCCCCCCTAGACACCCAGGAAGTCTGGGCCTGTGGCGTTACCTACACGATGAGCCGGGCGGCGCGCATGCGTGAATCGCAGGAACCGACCATCTACGGCCGGGTCTACGATGCACCGCGGCCGGAGGTCTTTATGAAGGCCACCCCCCACCGCGTGGTGGGCCCCGGCGAGGCCGTCGGCATCCGCAGCGACTCGGCCTGGGACGTCCCCGAGCCGGAACTGACTCTGCTCGTCACGCCGGGGATGCATATCGCCGGCTACACGGCGGGGAACGACATGAGCTCGCGGGATATCGAAGGAGAGAATCCCCTCTACCTGCCGCAGGCCAAGATCTATGATCGCTGCTGTGCGCTGGGCCCCTGGGTGCGGCTGGCCGATGGCAGTTGCGACCCCAAGAGCCTGGCGGTGCGCTGCGCCATCCAGCGGGGTGGCCAGGAGGTGTTTTCTGGCGAGACGAACACCGCCAACATCCACCGCTCGCTCGAGGAGCTGGTGGAGGCGCTGGCCCGCTGCAACAGCTTCCCGGCCGGCGTGCTCGTGATGACGGGCACCGGCATCGTCCCGCCCGATCACTTTTCCCTACAGGATGGCGACCGCGTCGAGATCGCGATCGAGGGGATCGGCACCCTCGCCAACTCCGTGGTGCGCCTCGGGGCCTAGCATCGCCCGCCGCACGACAAAAGGCCCGGGCCCACATGGTGGGTCCGGGTCTTCCGTTTGGCGAAGAAAGGTGAGGCTAGCGCGCCTCGGCGTTCTGCCGGCGCACCAACGCCTCCAGGCAGCCCTGCCAGGCCTCAGGCCCGCGGGTCATCTTGGCGATGCGGATATCGGCAAAGCGGGGCGCCAGGGCGACCAGCTCGCCCGGCAGCCGGTCCCAGTCGCCGGAGACCACGATCTCCTCCAGCCGCCTGGCGGCCGGCGCCGCCCACTCCCACTCTAGGCGAAAGCGGTCCGCCTTGAGGAAATAGTCGCGGTTCTCCCAGGCGGTGGTGGTCACGTCGATGGTCGCGGCGATCTCTTGCAGCGAGATGGCCACGAGGGCGGCCATGTCCTTGCTCTCGTCGTCGATCCGCTTCTTGAACATCAGGTGCCGCAGCATCTCGGCAATGGTACGGCGCGCCTGGTTCCGCAGCCTGCCAGGGTTGGCGGTGTTGATCACTCGACTCATATCAGTTCCTCGGGACGGTTGGTGAGCACCGAGTATAGGGAGGCGCCGGCGCTCCGTCAACAGGGGCTGGCGCGCATTGACGGCGCCCCCCCTCTTGCCTATCATGACCGCCAAACCCGCCGGCCCGCGGCGCACCGTCCGGGAGGCCCGCCCTCCGCGCGCCCGGCCCGCCCTTGTCCCTGCATCCTCGGCTGACCCGTCACCTGCCGGCCTGTGCCCGGCGAGCATACCAACCACAGGAGCGCCTCATGGCCGCACGGCTGATTATCGACACCCACCATCACTATCAGAACATCCCCAACTATCCCGACCTGCTGGCGGAGGAATACGCCAGGCTGGGGATCGCCAAGGTCTGCCTGATCTCGCCGTATGGCGAGGACGGCATTCAGCGGCTGGCCGACGCGGCCCGCCGCTACCCGGACTTTATCCTGGGGTTGGCCCGCTTTGACTGGAACTCTCACACGGCGGATGACGTTACACGGTTCAAGGACCTGGGCATGGCCGGCGTCAAGTTCATCCGCCCTCCCAAGCCGTACCATGACCAGGCCTACTGGCCGGTGTACGAGCGCTGCGAGGCGTTGGGGCTGCCGGGGCTCTTCCACCTGGGCATCGTGGGGCGCAGCGCCTCGACCGGCGTGATGCGCGCCGCCACGCCGGAGGACGCTCGCCAGGCTGACTATGTCGACTCCAACTTTATGCGGCCCATCTACCTGGACACGCTGGCCCGCCTCTTCCCCACCTGGCAGATTCAGGGCGCGCACCTGGGCAACCCGTGGTACGAGGAGGCCGCCATGTGCTGCCGCTGGAACCCGAACCTGTACTTTGACCTGAGCGGTTCCACGCTCAAGGCCAAGAGGCCCGAGTTCATCGCCGACCTCCTCTGGTGGAACCGCTTCACCCGCTACCGCGATCCCGAGGGGCGTGACGCCTGGGAAAAGATCGTCTTTGGCAGCGACGTGGCCTACTTTGAGACGCACGACGTCCTGCACGACTATGACAACGTCTTCCGCACGCTAGACCTCAGCGACGAGATCCGCTGGGCGATCCTAGGCGGCACCGCGGCCCGCATGTATGGCCTGGCCAACGAGGGGGACGCTTCGTGAGAGTTCACATCCTGGGCACCTGCAGCGGCACTGAGCCGATGCCCGGGCGCCACCACGTCTCCTTTGCGCTCGAGGCGGACGGCGGCCTCTACTGGTTTGACGCCGGGGAGGCCTGCTCGTACACCGCCCACCTGATGGGCCTCGACCTGCTCACGCTGCGGGCGCTGTTCATCTCGCACCCCCACGCGGACCATATAGGCGGGCTGCCCAACCTGGTTTTCAACGTGCTCAAGCTGAACGGCCTCGAGACGGACCCTGCCCGCAGGCTGGAGGGCCGTTCGATCGCGATGCACCTGCCCGCCATGCACCTGTGGGAGGGGTTGCGGCTCTTTCTCGGCGGGGGGCGGCTCAAGCTCCAGGCGGACGGGCGCTTTGCGGCGCACCTCCTGCAGGATGGCCCGGTGTTCGACGATGGCGTGGTGCGCGTCCGCGCGCTGCATAACCGCCACATCGGCGTGCCGCCGGAGGGTGAGCCTTGGCAGTCCTTCTCCTTCCGCATCGCGGGGGACGGCCGCACCCTGGTCTACTCGGGCGACGTGCGCGACGTCCGCGAGCTGGACCCGCTTCTCGACGGCTGCGACCTGCTCCTGATGGAGACGGGGCACCACCCGGTGGGCCCGGTGTGCGAGTACCTGGCCAAGCGGGTCCCCGACCTGGGGCGCCTGGTCTTCATCCACCACGGGCGGGCCATCCTCGCCGACCCCGCGGGAGAGCTGCGCGCAGCGCAGGGGATCCTCGGCGAGCGCGTCACCATCGCGTCCGACGGCACGACGCTGGACCTCTAGCGCCCGTGCGCCCATCACTGTCCACCCTTGGCGTAACCCATAGGATCAGCACATGAAGCGGTACCAAGTAGTCATCGGCGCCCTCACCACGACCGCACTGGTGGTCGTGGCCGTGGCGGCCTGGCTGCGGCTGGGGCCTGGTTCCAGGCCGGCTGCTGACCCCCTGGCGGGGGCGGAGGTTGCAGCACAGGCGACCACGTCGACCGCCCCGGCGGACGCGACCCCCAGCCCCTCGGCCAGCATGCATCCCACAGCCTCGGTGACCGCAGACCCTGCGCCGACCGGGCCGGCCAGCAGCCCGGCGCCATCGTCGGGGCTGGCCCTGCTAGGCGGGGAACCGGCCCCGCGGCAGTGGGGTGAGGCCAGCCGGGCCCTGGCCGACGGGGACTATGCGGCGGCCATCCCGCTCCTCGAGGCCGCCCTAAACGGCGCCTCGCAGGCCCAGGGCCCCTTGCTGCGCGTGGCCCTAGGGCGGGCGCTTTACGAGTCGGACCGTTTCCGCGAGGCCGCCGAGATACTGGCCCCCGTCGACGCCGCGACGCTGCCCGAGAAGCCCGCCGTCGAGGCGCTGGGCCTGCTGGCACGCGCCTGCGAGGCCAGCGGCGACTGGATCGGGGCCATCACCGCCTACGACCGGCTGCTTGGCTATGAGAGCATGCCCGCCGACGTGGCCCGCTTCCAGGCGGCGCGGGTCTACCTGGCCATGGGAGACGCGGCCGCGGCCGCCGCGCAGCTCGGCGCCATCGACCTCACGCCGCTGCGGGCCAGCCGCCAGGCCGAGATCCTCGAGGAACTGGCCGAGGCGCGGGCCGCCCTGCACGACGAGGCCGGCGCCGCCGACGCCTACGCCCAGATCCTCTCCTTCGCCGAGAACTATGCCTACCGCGCCCAGGTCTTGGGCAAACAGGCCGACGCCCTCCGCCGGGCCGAGCGGCGCGATGACGCCGTGGCCCTCTACCAGCGGCTGGTGGCCGAGTTTGCCGACACGTCCAGCGCCGGCCCTGCCCTGGCCGCCCTGGACGAGCTTGGCGTCGCCGGCGACGTGAGCGACTTCCAGCGCGGCGTGGTGCTATATGGTTCCGGAAAGTACGGCGAGGCGCTCCAGGCCCTGCGGCGCTACCTGGAGGCCGGCACCGGCCCCGGCCTGGACCGGGCCCAGTACTATGTGGCCCTGGCCCTGCAGCGGCTGGAGCAGCACGCCGAGGCCATTGCCGAGCTCGATGCCCTCATCGCCGGCTATCCCGACAGCGCCCTGCTGGCCGACGCCTGGATGGCCAAGGCGCGCTCCCTCAGCGCCACCGGGGGCGACGTCGCCGCCTTCTACGAGGCCTTTGCCGACGCCTACCCCCAGAGCGCCACGGCACCGCGGGCGCTCTGGCTGGCCGCCGAAGGGCTGGAGCGGCAGCGCGACTGGGACCGCGCCGCGCACTATTACAGCCTGATGCACACCAGGTACCCGGCCGATTCCGGGGCGCCAGAAGCCCGCTTCCGCGAGGCGCTGATGGCCTACGCCGGCAGAAACTACCGCCGCGCCCAGGAAGCCTGGCAGGCGGAACTCGCGAACGCCTCAGGAGACGGCCGCACGCGCCTGCTCGTCTGGCTCGGCCTGGCCAGCCGGCACCTCAACGACGAGGCCGCCGCGGCCTCCTACTGGCGCGAGGCAGCGCAGCAGAGCCCGCAGGCCTACTATGGGCTGCGCGCCCGCGACCTGCTGGATGGCGACGACCTGCTCCTCTCCGCTACGGCCGGCGGCGCCGTGGCTGACAGCCTCACCTCAGAGGAGGACTGGGAAGAGATCGAGGCGTGGGTGGCCGGCTGGGCCGGGGCCGCTGCCCTCGAGGCCAGCGTGGCCGACCGCCCCCTGGTGCGCCACAGCCAGGTCATGTGGACGCTGAACTGGCACGCCGAGGCGGTCGAGCTGCTGCGCCTGGTGCGGCCAGAGGTCCAGGATGACGCCGGCGCCGTCCTCAGCCTGCTGCACATCACGGTCGAGAGCGGCATCACTCCCTTCTCCATCTGGGGGGCCGAGCGCCTCGCGGCGCTGGGCGCCAGCGCCGGCGCCGGCGACCCCCCCGCGGCCCTCCTGCGCCTGGCCTACCCGACCAACTATGGCCACCTGGTGAGCGCCGAGGCCCACCGCCTGGCGGTGGACCCGTTCCTGTTCCTGGGCCTGGTGCGCCAGGAGAGCCGCTTTGACCCCCACTCCGAGTCTTGGGCGGGGGCGCTGGGGCTGACCCAGGTGATCCCCTCCACCGGCGCCGACATCGCCGCGGCCATCGGCCCGGCCGACTACCGGCACGACATGCTCCGCCGCCCGGTCCTCAGCGTGCGGTACGGCGTCTGGTATCTCTCGCGCCTGCTGGAGATCTGCCACCGCGACTGGATCGCGGCCATCTCCTCGTACAATGGGGGGTACGGCAACGTCACCCGCTGGGCCGGCGGAGAAATCCCCATCGCCGACCACGATCTGTTCTATGAGCTGGTGACCTACGCCGAGACCAAGTCCTACATTCGCCTGGTGTACGAAAACTATCGCCAGTACCAGGCGATCTACCGGTAGCAAGAGCCCCGGGTCCCTCTCAGGACCCGGGGCTCTTGCACACGGTCAGGGATCGAGCGCCGGCGCGCCTCAGATAAAGAGCGTGGCGTTGGCGCGGTCGGTCTCGTTGATGTAGGTGGCCACCCCGCCGATCTCCACGCCGTCGATCAGCTCCTCGGGCTTGATGCCCATCATCTCCATGGTCATCTGGCAGGCGATGAGCCGCGCCCCGTTATCCATGGCGCTCTGCATCAGGGCCGGCAGAGAGTCGATCCGCTTGCTCTGCATCACCTGCTTCATCATCAGCGTGCCCAGGCCGCCCATGCTCAGGCGTGAGAGGGTCAGCGCGCCGGGGCCTTTGGGCATCAGCCAGCCGAACATGCGCTCGACCAGGCTCTTCGAGACCTGGCCCGCCTGCTGCCGGCGCAGGATGTTCAGCCCCCAGAAGGTAAAGAACATGGTCACCTGCTGGCCCATGGCCAGGGCGCCGTTGGCAATGACGAACGAGGCCAGGGCGCGGTCCAGGTCGGCGGAAAAGACCACCATGGTCTTGGCCGTCGGCTCGTTCGGGTGGCCGGCCGTCCTCGGCGCCCCGGGCACGTCCGTCCCCTTTCTTAGGAACGCCTCGATCCGGTGGTCGTAGCGCTGCAGGTCGACAAGGGTGTTGCCGGTGCGCTCGGCCCAGGCCGCCACGTCCCGGGCAAAGCCGGGGTCGGTGGCCGTAGCCCGCAGCATCTGGCCCGGCTGCAGGTCCTCCATGGCCTTGTAGACCGCCATGATCGGCCCGGGGCACTGCAGACCACAGGCGTCGACCATGACCGCCGCCTGCACTTGCGGCTGCGGAACTGCGTCCGTCGAGGGGGCCGCTGAAGTCCCTGCTGCGCCCGTGTTCCCGCCGTCCATGTCGCTCGACTGCTTTTCCATGGCCACCTCATAGGTAGTAAAGCCGCCTGAGACGTTCACCACGTCGTAGCCGTGCTGCCGCAGGATTCTCTCGGCCAGGTAGGCGCGCCGGCCCACCTTGCAGTACACCGCCCACTTGCGGGCCGGATCCAGCTCGGCGTAGCGGGCCCGCAGCTGGCCCAGGGGGATGTGCACGGCGCCTTCCATGTGGCCGACCGCGAACTCGACCTCCTCGCGAACGTCCACGACGCCCAGCCCCGCTTCGCGCAGCGCAACCAGTTCGCTCCACTCCACCACGTGCGAATCGCCGCGCAGCCGGTTGGCGGCCACGTAGCCGGCGATGTTGACCGGGTCCTTGGCCGCGCCGTAGGGCGGCGCGTAGGCCAGTTCGAGGTGCTCGAGGTCGTAGACGGTCATCCCCGCCTGCAGCGCCGTCGCCAACGTGTCGATGGTGCGGTCGACGGCGTTGTACCCCACGACCTGGGCGCCCAAAAGGCGCCCGTCGTCGGGGCGATACAGGAGCTTGATCGACTGCAGCGTGGCCCCCGGGTAGTACGCCACGTGGTCCTGGCTGTGGGTGATGGTCGTGAGGTAGGGCAGGCCGGCGCCCTGCAGCCCGCGGGCGTTCGAGCCCACCGTGGCCACCGTCAGGTCGAACACTTTGACGATAGACGTGCCCCACGTCCCACGGTAACGCGCGTCACCGCCGGTGATGTGATCGGCCGCGATGCGTGCCTGGCGGTTGGCCGGCCCGGCCAGTGGCACGGCGCAGGGCGCCCCGGTCACGGGGTTGAGCACCTGGATGGCGTCCCCCAGGGCGTAGACGTCCGGGTCAGAGGTCTGCAGGTGCTCATTGACAACGATGTGCCCGCGCGGGCCCAGGTCCAGCCCGGCCTGCGCGGCCAGGGTGCTTTCCGGCCGCACGCCGATGGCCAGGACGACCATGTCGGCCTGGTGCTTCTGATCGGCGCCGGCCTGCACGACGAGGCCCCCCTCGGGGGCCGCCTCGATCGCCTTCAGGGAGCTGCCCAGGGCCAGCAGCACGCCCCTGTCACGCAGGTGGCGGTGCACCAGGGCGGCCATGTCAAAGTCGAGGGGAGCCATGACCTGGCCCAGCATCTCGACGAGCGTCACCCGCACGCCGCGCGCGACGAGGTTTTCGGCCATCTCCAGCACGATGAAGCCGCCCCCCACGACAACGGCGCGGCGCACGTGGCCGGCGTCGATCATGGCCTTGATGGCGTCCGCATCGGGAAGAGTGCGCAGGCTGTACACGCCGGGGAGGCCAACGCCGGGGACGTTGGGCACCACCGGCTGCGCCCCGGGGGAGAGTATTAGCTTGTCGTAGGGCAGAGAGTAGTCCTGGCCGGCCAGCAGGTCGCGCACCAGGACCTGTTTGGCCGCTCGATCGATGCGCAGCACCTCGTGGCGGGTGCGCACGTCGATGGCCAGTTCGGCGCGGAGCTTGTCGGGCGTGGAGACCAGCAGGGCCTCCCGCTCGGCGATGGCTCCCCCGACATAATACGGCAGGCCACAGTTGGCAAAGGACACGTATTCGCCGCGCTCCAGGACGACGATCTCGGCCGTCTCGTCACGCCGGCGCAGCCGCGCGGCGGCTGACGCGCCGCCCGCCACCCCACCCACGATCACGGTTCTGGCCATGTGTGCTCCTTGTGGCGCCGGCCCTCCCACTCGGCGCCTGCGCGCCCGACGGGGATGGGGGCACCCATCACATTGTGATTTCCGGAGCAATCATACCATACGGGGGTATGGTTGTCAACATGGCACTGCGAATCTCCGCGCCGCAGCAGCACGAGGGCCGGGGGATCCCTTCCCCCGGCCCTCGTCAGGTGCTGCCATCGTCCGCAGGCGGCTTGTCTCTACTCCAGCGTCAAGAGCAGCCGGGCGCCGGCAGGGATCTGTACCTCCTCCGCAAAGGTCACCCGCACGCCGCCCTCCGTCGCCGCCAGCCGCGCCGCGAGCGGCCGCCCGTCCAGCGCCGCACGCACGCTGCGCACGCCCGCCACGCTGCCCAGAGAAAGCGTCCTCAGGCTCAGTGCTCCATAGTCCACGCCGAGAGTCGCCTCCCAGCGCCCTCCCTGCCGGCGCTGCGCAAAGGTCCCCCAGCCGCTGCCGACCGACCAGAAGGACGCCCAGTCCTCCTCTCGCCAGCGCGGGGCAAAGCCGATCGCCCGGTGCGGCAGGTCAAAGGAAAAGCCGGCCAGCGCCGTAAGCACCGCCCAGGAGGCCAGAGAACGCGCATAGTGGCTGCCACACTCGAACTCGTTCCAGGGATTGCGGCGCACACCGTCGTGCCGGGCGCGCAGCCCCTTGACGATCGCCAGCCCCTCGTCGACCTG
The DNA here is from genome assembly GCA_012513595.1 of Chloroflexota bacterium. The sequence goes on along the minus strand of JAAZBY010000277.1, from coordinate 12,555 downwards.
GCCCTCGTAGATCAGGTGGCTGGCCACCTGGTACTCGATGCCGCACCAGACCTCGTCCGAGTACACAAAGGGGAACTCGGGCCGGCCCCCGCGCGGCCAGGAGCAGAGCAGGAGCCCCTGCTCATCGTTGAGGGCATAGATGCGCTGGGGGTTGGCGTGCTCCCAAAAGTCAGTGCGCCAGTTGTGCTGGAAGACGGCGCGCATGGCGCTCCGCACGTGGGCCGGCTCGAACAGGTAGCCCAGGCCCACCAGGTGGGCGAACCACTGGCCGATCAACTGATCTGACAGGCACCCCTCGCCATACTGGTACTTGGGGTTCAGCTCCTGGTCGTAGACCTGGCGGTAGTACTCGCCGTTGAAGAGCTCCTTCTCCATGCGGGCCCGGCCTGAGGCGAACACCTTGCGGTACTGCTCGGCGGCCTCGACATCACCAAGGTGGCGGGCCATCTCCTCCGCGGCGCGCAAGGCCCCCAGGTAAAAGCTGCCCATCATCGTGTTGGGGCCATGGAACTCGATATCGTAGGTGTTGTGCTGGATGCCCTCCATCACGCCGTCGCGGTCGAGGTCCCACTCCGTCCAGGCGTACTCGAGCGCCTTCCGCACGCGCGGCCACAGCCCGCGGAGCCAGTCATCATCGCCGCAAAGGAGCCAGTCGCGGTAGACCTTCAGCACGCCGCCCATCTGGCCGTCGGCCGCGGGGTGATACTCAAAGGGCGGGTCGCCCAGCGGAAGCTGCAGGCGAAAGCCCATGTAGCCGTCGTCGCGCAGGTTGTAGGTATAGTCCGCATCGCGGAGAGACCGCTCCAGCGCCGGGAACAGGAAGGCCACCGTCTGGGCATAGTTCCACACGTGCGTGCAGGACCCCTCGCAGCAGCCGCTGGTGGAGTGGCAGCCCTCAAAGCCGTAGAACGTCCCGTCCGCCAGCCGCAGGACCGTGGGGCTATGCAGGATGGAGGCCTGGGAGGACAGGGCGTCCAGCACGTAGGGCGGCAGTTGCGAGGAAAAGAGCGCGCGGTGGAAGGCCCGCGTCTCACCGTAGAGGCGCTCCTGGTGCGCCACATAGTAGGAGGCCACGTCCAGTGCATCCCGCCACTGGGACGCATAGTAGTTCGGCCACATCGGCTGGGCGGGGGCGTCGGCGCGGGGCGCCTTCCAGTAGCGGGTAAAGTTCGGGAAGTGCCAGGAGATGCACAGCGGCAGGACCGCCTCCTGCCCCGGCTGCAGGGTGGCCCGCAGCCAAAGGCTGCCCACGTCGGACGAGCCCTCGGGCGAGGGGCCATCGTTGCGCGCGGGCAGGGTGCCGTCGGCGGAAAAGTGGTCCCAGAAGTTGTGCATAGCGTCGTACCAGGAGCCGCGCAGCCAGGTTTCCTGGTGGCCCACGTCCGGCCAGTCAGTGGTCAGGGCCATGGTGCCATAGTCGGGGTGCTCCTGGCCGTACCGCCCACTGGTGAGGCTCAGGCCACGCAGGGTGCGCCGTTCCACAAAGGTGTTGGCGTTGTCCCCGAGGAACTCGCCGGTAAAGGGGCCCTCGCCCGGGTAGCCGATCGGGTTCAGGATATTCCCCAGGAGCGAGACCTCCACCGGCTCGGGCCCCTCGTTCCGCAGGTGGTAGCGCAGCACGGCGATGGGCAGGCCCGAATCGTCCGCGTTCAGGGGGATAAAGGGGCTGTAGGCTTCCAGCGTCACCGCGACGGGCAGCACGGGGTCCTCGAACTCTATCTCGGCAAAGGGGAACTCGCCGCGGAAGCGCGCCCCGCGCATGTGCGGCAGGCCCGAGCCGTCCTCGCGGCGGACGCCAAACCCCATGCCCCGATACGTCCCCCCGCCCTGGCCGGTGAAGGGGGGCTGCGGCGGGGCCTGCAACACGCGCGTCACCGGCTGGCCCGAGGCCGTCCGCGCCCACAGGGCCACGAAGGTGTAGGGCAGCACCGAGCCCTTGTTGGGCCGGTTAAAGATCTCCCAGTCGATCAGCGCCCCGCGCCCAGACAGAGAGACGCAGCCCGTGCCGATACCGCCCAGGGGGAAGGCGATCTCGCGCAGTTGGGCACCTTCATAGACGGGCGGGCGGCCGACGGCATGCAACTCGTCCGGCCGGTAAAACTCGTGTGTCGACATTCCTCTCCTCCGCGCTATCGAACGCCATCACTGGTCTGCGCTCATTCAACCGCCTGGGGATCGGCCTGTCAAGGCGTAGTCCGCGGGCGGCAAGCGCTGCGCCCGAGTGGTTGACACTCGCCTCCCCGATGGTATCATCGTTCTGCGGTCCGCTGGGTACCCACAGGAGCGTGTACCATGAAGCCACGAGTATCGATCATCGGCGTGTGGATCGGGGCTCTGTTGGTCTCGTTCCCCGTCGCCGCGGTGATGCTGTACCTGCTGACGGGCAAGGTCGCTCTGCCAGAGTGCCTCGGCGGGGGCCTGCACGCACCCGCCGACCTGGCCGCAGACCTGGAGCGGATGGCGCAAGAGCATGAGGAGGCGGTCTGATGTCCAGATCCTTCCGTGTGGGAGTGTTGGCCGGCCTACTGGCGCCTTTCGTCTACCTGGCCGGCGTCGTCGCCTGGGTGTACCACTATACTGGCAAGGTCCCCTTCCCGGCCCGGCGCACCGACGAGGATGAGCTGGTAATCCGCCTGGTAGAGCCGGAGGAGGTCCGCGGCTACTGGCAGCAGTGGGCGGAGGGGCTGCAGCCCCTCGTCGCCACCCTCCAGCGCCTCGGCAACCGAGTGCAGGAGCGCCTGCCCAGAAGGGGTTCCCCGGCCTGAGGCCCACCCGCACGCTCCGCATGCGCCTGTCGTGAGGCCGTGCCTCCCGAGTCGGGCGCCGCTGCGCGGCGTCGTTTCGCCGTCCGCCCCCGCCCGATAGCAGAGGAGAGCCCCAATGTCGAACGAGCAGACCAGCCCTGTCACCGTCCACATGGTCGGCAACGCCCACATCGACCCGATCTGGCTGTGGCCGATGAGCGAGGGGCGCGCCGAGGTGCTCTCGACCTACCGCACGGCACTGGCTCTCATCGACGAGTTCGACGGCTATGTGTTCACCAGCGGCGGAGCGATCACCTACCAGTGGGCGGCGGAGGATGACCCGGCCCTGTTCCACGGCATCCAGCGGGCCGTCGCCGAGGGACGTTGGGAGCTGGTCAACGGTTGGTGGCTCCAGCCGGACTGCAACATTCCCCACGGAGAGGCGTTCGCTCGCCACGCCCTGTACGGGCAGCGCTACCTGCTGGAGCATTTCGGGCGGCGCGCCACGGTCGGGTACAACGTCGACTCGTTCGGCCACGCCGGCACCCTGCCGCAGATCCTGAAGCAGGGTGGCCTGGACTATTATGTCTTCTTCCGCCCCAAGCCGGACGAGAAGGACCTGCCCAAAGAACCCTTCTGGTGGCAGGCGCCGGACGGCACCCGCGTTCTGGCGCAGCGGCCGCCGCTCCACTACAACAGCCCGGAGCGCGAGGACATGCGCGCCCGGGTGCCCGCTGCCGCCGCGGGGGGCGCGCCGGGGCTGCCGGCCGTCCTCTGCTTCTACGGCGTGGGCAACCATGGCGGCGGCCCCACCCGGCACAATGTGCGCACCCTGGTCCAGATGATGGCCGAGGGGACCTCTCCGCGCCCCGTTTTTTCCTCGCCCGAGCGCTACTTTGCCGAGGTCGAGTCTCTGGGCCGCTCCTGGCCGCTGGTGGCAGAGGAACTCCAGCACCACGCCCGTGGCTGCTATACGGCGGTCTCGCGGGTGAAGCGAGAGAACCGCCAGGCCGAGCACGCCCTCCTGCGCGCCGAGCGCCTGGCCGCCCTGGCCGGGGCCTGCGCCGGCCTGCCATCGCGCCAGGAAGAGATCGCCGCGGCCTGGAAGAAGGTGCTCTTTTGCCAGTTCCACGACGTCCTGCCCGGCACCTCGATCCGCAGCGCCTACGAGGACGTGTGGGACTATTACGCCCAGGCGCGCCGCACGGCGGCCGCGGTGGAAGAGGAGGCGTTGGCGGCCCTGGCGCGCCGGGTGCGGGTGCCCGAGGGGGACCAAGCCGTCACGGTGTGGAACTCGCTCCCCTGGGAACGGGATGAGATCGTCCGCCTGCGCGTGGGGATGGGCGGCTTTGGCGGGGACCGCTACGGCCTGCGCTACCCGGCCCCGCCGCGCCTGGTTGACGAGGCCGGCCGCGAGGTGCCCTGCCAGATCGTCGACGTGGAGCTCGACTATAGCACCTACATGGTCCACCTCGACGCCCGCGTGACGGTGCCGGCCCTGGGCTGGCGGGTCCTGCAGGTCACGGTGCCCGTGACCGAGCCCCCGGCGACCGACCCCAAGCCCCCCGCCGTCGAAACGGTCGCGAACGGCAGCCTGCGCCTGCGCTTTGACCCGGCCACCGGCTGGCTGATCGGCCTGGCCGACGTCGCTTCCGGCGCCGAGTACCTGGCCGGGCCCGCGGCCGTGCCCGTCGTGCTGGACGACCACTCGGATACGTGGAGCCACGGCGTCGCTGCCTTCCGCGACGAGGTCGGCCGCTTCACCGCCGTCGCGCCGCCGCAGTTGGTGCACGATGGACCGGTCCAGCGCACCGTGCGGGTAACCAGCGCCTGGGGCGCGTCCACCATCGTGCAAGAGTTCACCCTGGCCCACGGGCGGCCCGAGGTCGAGGTGACCATGACGATCGACTGGCATGAGCAGTTCAAGATGCTCAAGTTGGCCTTCCCGCTGGCCCTCGACGCGCCCGGCGTAACGGCTTCGGCCCCCTACGGCCGAGTGAGCCGCACGGCCAACGGTGAGGAGGAACCCTGCCAGGCCTGGGTGGACCTCAGCGATGCCTCTCGCGGGGTGACGTTGCTGAACGACTCGCGCTACGGGTACGATGCGCTGGGGGCCGAGCTACGCCTCAGCGTGCTGCGCAGCCCGATCTACGCCTTCCACGACCCCCGCCAGGTGGTGCCGGGGGTGACCTATCACTACACCGACCAGGGCCTGCAGACGCTGCGCTATCGCCTGCTGCCCCACGTCGGCCCCTGGCAGGCGGTGCATCCGGGCCGCGCCGCCCTGGAGCTCCACGAGCCGCTCATCGGCCGGGCCGCTGCCCCGCAAGATGGTAAGGGCCCGCAGGGCTCGCTCTTGCACGTTGCGCCCGAGAACGCCGTGCTGACCGTGGCCAAGAGGACCGAGGACGGCGGCGGGCTGCTCGTGCGCGGGTACGAAGCGGAGGGACGCCCCGCGAGGGTGGTGATCACCTCGGAGGCGCTGGGCCAGCGCTGGGAGGGCGAGGTCCGCGCCCACCAGATCTGGAGCTGGCTGCTGCCGCTCGACGGCGGCGCGCCCGTCCCGACCAACTTCTTGGAAGAGGCCGACTGACCGCCCGGTGCAACCTTCTGGTGGCGGGCAGTGTCTAATAGGTAGATAGGGGTAAGGCGGCGTCCAGCGGCGCCGTGTCGGGGTGCGGGAGGGATCGATGACGCTGACGCCTTGGGAAATCCTGCTCATCTGCATGGGGTTCCTCGTGCTGGCCGGGGTGTTTGTGACCCTCAACCGCTACATCGCCTACAAGGAGCGTGTCGCGCTGGCCCGTCTGGGGTTCTCACTGGAGGACCTGAGCAGGGAAGCAGCGCAGATGCGCCACGGCAACCGCGGCGTGCTGTGGGGTGGCGTGATCACCGCCACCAGCGGCCTGGCCCTCCTTCTAGGGTTGTCGACCCTGGGCATCGGGGTGTGGCTCCTCGGGGGGCTGCTGCCTCTGTTCGTGGGCCTCGGGATGGTCCTGATCTACCTAATGACGCGGGGTCCCGCGGGGCAGGGCGCACCTGCCGGCGAGGAAGAGGCACATGACGAGGAGGGGTTGGCCGGCGGCGGCGGTGTCGCCGCCAGCAACGGCAACGGAGGGCGCGAGCAGCCATCGCGCGAGCGCGCCGCGGGCGCCGCGGGCGGCGGCGAGCACCCGCGCGCCTAGGCGCGGGCCGGCGCGTGTTCCTGGGGTACTGTCGTGAACGAGCCGCGCGCGGGGTTGGTTGAGGCTGCCAGGGCCGGCGACGCACATGCCTTTGCCGCGCTGGTGCGCGATACCGAGCAGGGCGTCTACAACGTGGCCTATGGGATTCTGGGGAACGCCCAGGAAGCCCAGGACATGGCCCAGGAGGCCTATCTCCGCGCCTGGCGGGCGCTGCCCAACTTCCGTGGGGACTCGGCCTTTAGCACCTGGCTGTACCGCATCACCGTGAACACCTGCCTGAACCGCCGTCGCCAGCTGCGCGCCCAGTGGAACCTGGTGGATGGGGAGGATCTGATGGAAGAGCTCCCCTCGCCCGCGCCGGGGCCGCTGGCGCTGACCGTGCGACGCGAGCGCGACGAGTACCTGTGGGCCTCGGTGGGCGAGTTGCCAGTGCACTATCGGATCGTCGTCCTGCTGTTTTACCAACAGCAGATGTCGTACGCCCAGATCGCCGAGGTGCTCTCGCTGCCGCTGGGCACCGTGAAGGCCCGCCTGAACCGCGCCCGGCTGGCCCTGGCCCGCAGCCTGGCTCAGGTGTCGGAGAAGAGCAATGCTGTCCTGTGAGGAATGTCGCGGCCTGCTGCCGCAGTACATCGCCGACGGTGAGCCGGCGCTGCGCGCGCCCGCTGGGCTGCGCGAGCATCTGGCTGCCTGCGTGGCCTGCCGCGAACTCGCCGTGCGCCTGCGCTACGTCGAGGGCGCCCTGCTCGCCTACCCCTCGCAGGATGCCCCGCCGGCGCTGGCCCCAGCCGTCATGGCCCAGATCACTCTGCCGGATGCCCGCCCCCCTGCCGAGGAATGGCAGTGGCTCCCCTGGGACGTGTGGGTGCCCGCGCTGGCACTCCTGTTGGCCGTGGCGTTGGCCTCCTTCTCCGTCCCTCCACATGCCTTCGCCCCGGCCCCGTCCGTCGACGTGGCGCCCGTCACGCTCCCCTCGGGTGAGGCGCTGCAGGCCTGGCTGGCCGGGCTCCGCCAGAGCTCCGGCGGGAGCCTCTTCTGGGTGGCCTGGACGGCGACAAGCATCATCCTGGCGGTACTGGGGATGATGGTAGGGCTTTCCTCCTGGCGGCGGGCCGACGCCACCGCGCACGAGGCCCTACACGCGCGGGTGGCCCACGTCACCGATTGGGTGGGCGGGCTCCTGGGCCGCGCTCCCTAAGCGCCGGGCCGCTTCGCGAACGATTTGCCTTTCCCCTTTGAATCGGGCATACTCGCTTTCCGCGTGGTGTAGCGGATACGCCATGTCCCTGCGACAGGGTCGTCGGCGGTGGGCCCGCGTGGGGAAGGTCAGCCTGGGGTGGTGAGAGATACGCCCGCCCCCCAGGGTGCGGTAATGCCTCGGCTCATTCGTAACGGCCTTACATTCCCCGCGTTCCCCATCGGCGCGGGGTTTTGCTGTACCCAGAACCAAGAGCCGTCAAAAGGAGTACCCATGGGCTACAACCTCACGCAAAAGATCATCCAGGCGCACCTCGCCGAGGGCGAGATGATCCCCGGCGAAGAGATCGGCCTGCGCATCGACCAGACCCTGACGCAGGACGCCACCGGCACCATGACCTACCTGCAGTTCGAGGCCATGGACCTGCCCCGCGTCCGCACGGAGCTCTCCGTCAGCTATGCCGACCACAACATGCTGCAGACCGACTTTCGCAACGCGGACGACCACCGCTATCTGCAGGGCGTGGCGGCCAAGTACGGCCTGCTCTTCTCGCGCCCGGGCAACGGCATCTGCCACCAGGTACACCTGGAACGCTTCTCCCGGCCCGGCATCACCCTGCTCGGCGCCGACTCGCACACCCCCACCAGCGGCGGGCTGGGGGCCCTGGCCATCGGGGCCGGCGGGCTGGACGTGGCCATCGCCATGGCCGGCGCGCCGTTCTACGTGCCCATGCCCCGCGTGGTGCAGGTAATCCTCAAGGGAGCGTTGCCGCCCTGGGTGTCGGCCAAGGACGTCATCCTCGAGCTGCTGCGCCGCCTCACCGTCAAGGGGGGCGTGGGCAAGGTGATCGAGTACACTGGCCCGGGCGTGGCCACGCTGAGCGTGCCCGAGCGGGCCTCCATCACCAACATGGGCGCCGAGCTCGGCGCCACCAGCTCGCTCTTCCCCAGCGACGAGGTCACCCGCGCCTTCTTGCGCGCCCAGGGCCGCCCCGACGACTGGCAGCCCCTGGCGGCCGACGCCGGCGCGGAATATGACGAGACCGTGACGATCGATCTGGGCGCCCTGGTGCCGCTGGCGGCCGCGCCGCACAGCCCGGACGCCGTTGTGGCCGTGTCTGAGGTCGCCGGGCGACCGGTGGATCAGGTCTGCATCGGCTCTTGCACCAACTCGTCCCTGCGCGACCTGGAGACCGTCGCGGCCATGCTGCGCGGCAAGACCGTGGCCCGCAACGTTTCTCTGGTGATCAACCCGGGCAGCAAGCAGGTGTTGACCATGGTGGCCCGCAGCGGCGCCCTGGCCGACCTGATCGCCGCCGGCGCCCGGGTGATGGACCCCGGCTGCGGGCCCTGCATCGGCATGGGCCAGGCCCCGGCCAGCGGGGCGGTCTCGCTACGCTCTTACAATCGCAACTTCAGGGGGCGCTGCGGCACCGACGACGCCAGCGTGTACCTGGCCGGCCCGGAGACCTGCGCCACCTCGGCGCTCACGGGCGTGCTGACTGATCCGCGCACCCTCGGCGCTGCGCCGTCCTTCCAGATGCCGGCAGCATTCCTGGTGGATGACAACATGATCGTTCCCCCGCCCGCCGATGGCTCCGACGTCGAGATCGTGCGCGGCCCCAACATCAAGCCGCTGCCCACGCGCGGCCCGTTGGAGGACGAGATCGCGGCCGAGGTGCTGCTGGTAACCGGTGACAACATCACCACCGACCACATCATGCCCGCCGGCGCGCAGATCTTGCCGCTGCGCTCCAACATCCCGGCCATGAGCGAGCACTGCTTTACGCGCGTCGACCCCACCTTCCCGGCCCGCGCCCGCGCCGCCGGCAGCGGGTTCATCGTCGGCGGGGAGAACTATGGCCAGGGTTCCAGCCGTGAGCATGCCGCCCTGGTGCCGATGTACTTGGGCGTCCAGGCGGTGATCGTCAAGAGCTTTGCCCGCATCCACAAGGCCAACCTGGTGAACGTCGGCATCCTGCCGCTCGAGTTCGCCGACCCGGCCGACCATGGCCGCCTACGGCAGGGAGACCGCCTCGAGATCCGCGGCGTTCGCGCGGCCCTGGAGAGCGGCCACCCCCTCACGGTGCGCAACGAGACGCAGGGCACCGAGTTCCAGGTCCGCTACGACCTGTCGCAGCGCCAGGTGGAGGTCGTGCTGGCCGGCGGGGTCCTGAACCTGATCAAGCAGCAAGCCTAGCCCTTGGCGAACGCCCCAGTGCGGGGCGTTCCCGTCCGGCATGGAACGCGATAGACGAGCAAGGAGACAACCATGAGCTACACCGTGACGCTCATCCCCGGGGACGGCATCGGCCCGGAAGTGGCCGACGCCATGCGCCGCGTCATCGACGCCACGGGCGTGCGCATCGACTGGGACGTGCAAGAGGCCGGCGAGAAGGCCATCGCCCAGTACGGCACGCCGCTGCCCGACCACGTGCTGGAGTCGATCCGCAAGAACCGCGTCGGCATCAAGGGGCCCATCACAACGCCGGTGGGCAAGGGCTTCCGCAGCGTGAACGTGGGCATCCGCACGGCGCTGGGTCTGTACGCCAACGTGCGTCCCGCCCAGACGATCGCCGGCGTGGAATCGCGCTACGAGGATGTGGACCTGGTGGTGGTGCGTGAGAACACCGAGTGCCTGTACGTGGGCATCGAGCACGAGGTCATCGCCGGGGAGGCCGCCGAAGCGATCCGCATCATCACCCGGCGGGCCACCGAGCGGGTGGCGCGCTTTGCCTTCGAGTACGCGCGGGCCAACGGGCGCAAGAAGGTGACCATTGTCCACAAGGCCAACATCCTAAAGATCACCGACGGGCTCTTTCTGCGCACCGCGCAGGCCGTGGCCGCGGAGTACCCGGAGATCGAGTGCAACGACCGCATCGTCGATAACATCTGCATGCAGCTAGTGCAGCGCCCGCACGAGTACGACGTGCTCGTCCTGCCGAACCTGTTCGGCGATATCGTCAGCGACCTGTGCGCCGGGCTGGTGGGCGGTATCGGCGTGACCCCTGGCGCCAACATCGGCGACGGCATCGCCGTGTTTGAGCCGGTGCACGGCTCGGCGCCCAAGTACGCCGGCCAGAACAAGGTCAACCCCACGGCCACCATCCGCAGCGGCAGCATGATGCTCCGCTTCCTCGGGGAGATCGACGCCGCCGAGCGGGTGGAGCGCGCCGTCGCCCAGGTCATCGGCAAGGGTGAACAGGTCACCTACGACCTGAAGGCCCATCGCGACGACCCCACCGCCGTCGGCACCCGCGAGATGGCTGAGGCCATCATCGCCGCCCTCTAGCCCCCGCCCAAGACGCCCAAGGGGCCCGGCCGCCAGAGTGCGGCCGGGCCCCTTGCTCTTGTCGGGTGGCCCGCGTCAGGCCGGTTGCGGTTCCGATTCCTGCGGCGCCGGCTTGGCCGCCCCCCGCGGCACCGCCAGAAAGGCAAAGCCAGCCGCCAGGAGCAGCGCCCAGGGCAGGTAGCTGAGCATCTGCGGCAGGCCGTACCGGTCGGCCAGGAGGCCCAAGATCCACGTCCCGCCGGCCCCACTGACAAAGGTAAAGCCGAGGAAGAAACCGGACATCATGGCCATCTTGTCGGGGAACCGCCGCTGCCCAGAGACCACCAACAGCGTGTGCGACGGCCCCGTCAGAAGCCCCGCCACGACAAAGGCCACGTAGCTGACCATCCCCTCGGTGTGGAAAAAGGCGTACAGCGCGGCGCCGCCGAGCAGCAGCGTGCCCACCAGGATGCGCCGCAAGCCCACCCGGTCCGCCAGGTAGGCGCCGGCCACGCCGCCGATGGCCCCCGCAAAGGTGTTCAACGACACCAGCAGCCCGTACGAGTCTGACGCGACGCCGAGGTCCTGCTGATACTTGGGCACAAAGGTGTTCAGCGTGTTCTGGGCAAAGGCCCGCAGGGCCGTGGCAATGAGCAGCAGGACCAGGAGCGCCCAGAACGAGCTCCGCGTCACGGCGGCGGCCGGCTGCTTCTTCTGCGCCTTCGTCGTCGTGTTCAGCCAGCGCGGAACGCACATGCGCACCACCGTCAGCGCCAGGAACACGGTGATCGCCGAGATCACCAGCAGCGAGCGCGGGCTGTGGTTGGCCAAGAGACGGCCGCCCAAGGCCGACCCGAGAAAGGCGGAGCCGACGCTGCCCCCCAGAAAAAAGATCGAGGCGGCCGTGGCTCCCCAGCGCGACCCGCCGGCGATCGTGGCGTTGGCCGCCCCCTGCGGGTGCCAGGCCCCCGAGCCGAGGCCGGCCATGAAGATCAGAGCCCCCAACAGGAGTTTGGATTCAGCAAACAGCCCCGCGCTGAACATGGTCGTAGTGAACAGGATGGAGCCCACCGCCAGGGGGCGACCGCCGATCCGCTCGGCCAGCGTGCCAAAGAACGGCTGGGTAACAGAGGACAGTATCTGGTACAGGAGCATCATCAGAGCGATGTCCTGGTTGGCCAGGCCGAGGCTGACGCTCAGGCTGGCCAGCAGGATGGGCGCCACGCCCGACCAGGAGTCGTGCGCTCCATGGCCGACGGCCACTCCGATGAGGGTGCGGTTTCTATTTCTATCCATACGGGCAATCCTATCACGTTACGGAGTACGGCTGGCAAACGTCCGCTCATTATAACATGGGCCCCTCGGCCATCCAAGGCACCCGGCGACGCGCAAACGCCCTCGGGGATCCCTTCCCGGGGCCGAGGCCTGTTGCCCGCTGGCCGCGGGACTGCTATATTGCAGTTGTGTACCCGCAGGGGTGCCGCAGCCCAGGGCGCCGGGAGCCCGCCGTGGGCCTCTCGGTGGGCCTCTGGCGCAGCCCGGGCAGGGGCGTGAGCGTGCCACCCGCCAACTCCATCCCCCTTTCGTCATCCGGGGCCAGACCCCGGCACGGCCTCCTCTCGCCCCAGTTCGCGCGCCGGCCGGCCCGGCGCCGGCACCCGTGCCACGCGGACGCGCTGCCGCCCATGGACACGGGAGGAGGGGGAGCCATGGCCAAGAAGAAGCGAGACGCACAGAAAGAGCACCCCGGGGGCACCCCGTCCCCGGCCACCGCGGTGGAGCCCACCACTCCTGACCTCTCCGAAGAGACGCGTGGCGCGCCCGAGACGATGTCCAGCAGGGAGTATTATCGTGAGCTCCGTCGGCTGCACATCGAGCTGGTCAAGCTGCAGGGCTGGGTCAGAGACAAGGGCCTCAAGGTCGTTGCGATCTTTGAGGGGCGCGACGCAGCCGGCAAGGGCGGCACCATCAAGCGCTTCATGGAGCCGCTAAACCCCCGCTACGCCCGCGTGGTGGCCTTGGGCGTGCCCACCGAGCGTGAGCGGACGCAGTGGTATTTCCAGCGCTACATCCAGCATCTGCCGACCGCCGGCGAGATCGCGCTGTTCGACCGCTCGTGGTACAACCGCGCCGGCGTCGAGCGCGTGATGGGCTTCTG
>JAAZBY010000276.1 GCA_012513595.1 Chloroflexota bacterium | reverse complement strand
TATGGCCAGGCTGGTTAGCGACAGCACCAGGGTCAGGAGCAACCGCTCACCGATGAGGTCCCTCACCGGACGGCGAAAGGCAAACGAGTCGCCGAAATCACCCTGCACAAAGCGCCACAGCCAGGAAAAGAACCGTTCGGTGGCCGGCTTGTCCAGCGCATAGCGCCGCCGCAGGAGTTCGGCCTCTTCACGGGCGCCCTCGTGCCCTTGGGCCTCGAGCTGGGCAACATAGTAAGTAAGATAATCGCCTGGGGGAAGCTCCATGATCACAAAGCCCACCACAATGATGATGAGCATTGTGGGAATTGTCGACAGGATGCGCTGCACGATGTATCGTGCCATATCGCCTCACGCCTCTCTCTGAAAGCCCGCCGTGGGAGGTAGCCCTCCCCGCTCTGTGGTGCCGGCGGGCCGCGATGGCCGGAACTGCCCGGGAGAGGGGCTGTCCCCTCTCCCGGACCTCATACTAGGCCCAGTACCACTGCTCAGGGTCGGCGGTGGCCGGATAGCCGTACACGTTCGACTCGATCAGACCATAGTTGGGCACGTTCTTGAGCCCACGCTTGATGACTACAGGCCCGAGCGTGTTGCCCACGGTCCCGATCATGAAGGGGCCTTCATCGATATGAATCTGGTACCCGTCGAGGATGCGGTTGTTGCGCTCCTCCGGGTCGCGGATGACGACGGCATCGGTGTAGACCTTCTGCAGGCGCTCGATCGCCGACCCTTCCGGCGGCGCGATGCCCTGCTTACCCTTGGTCTGGTACCAGACGCCGTAGGGCGTGCCAAAGATCGTGTAGCCGGTGTTCTCCACCGGGGTCCAGTGACCCTGGGCGATGAACAGGCCGGAGGCAGCGCCGTTCCGGGCGCGCATCATCGAGGAGCACTCGGTAACGCGCTGGTCCAGCAGGGTGCCGTCGATGACGTTGAGCACAAAGTCGATACCGACTGCGGCCAGGTCCTCCTGCACCAGCTGCATCGCCTCGACCTGGTCCGGCGCAGTCACGCTGACGTCGATGACGATCTGCAGCTGCGACCCATCAGGCTTCTCACGGAGGCCGTCGCCGTTGACATCCTTGACGCCGATCTCGTCAAACAGCGCCATGGCCTTGTCAGGCAGGTGCTCGATGCACTGCGCCTTCCAGTCCGCCAGGACCTTCTGGCCGCGCTCGCTCTGGTACTCGGGGCCGTCATCGAACATCACGAACTGCTGGATGGTCCCCAGCCCCATGCACACGACTTCGTTGATCCGTTCCCTGTCGATGGCGTAGGAGAGGCCCTGACGGAACTTTTGGTCCCAGAACAGAGACGTGATCGACTCATCTTCGTAGCAGTAGTGGGGCAGGAGGGCTGCGACGTTGCAGTTGCCGTTCTTCCACATCTGCACGTCATAGTTGCCCTTGTCCTGGTTCTCCATCAGAACCGGGACGTCCTTGAGCATCAGCTCGCGCATCTGGAAGTCCAGGTCGCCGTTCACCGCGCTCAGAGCGATCAGCTCCGTGTTCGCCACCGCCACGGCCTCGGCCGTGTCGATGTACGGCAGCTGGTTGCCCTCCGGGTCCACCTTCCAGTAGAAGGGGTTCCGCTCGGCCAGGATGCGCTCGCCGGGGCGATACTCGGTGATGACCCAGGCGCCAAAGTGCGGCATGTCCAGATGATTGCCGCGGTTGTCATACCGGTCGATCAGGGCCTCCGTGTCGGTGGCCTTGAGTTCCGTGTTGTAGGTGGGATGGAATTGCTTCAGGTAATGGGCCGGCACGATCTGCCAGGCCGTGGCGCGGTTGCCGGTGCCGCGGCTCATGACCTCGATGAACAGCGGGTTCGGCGCGACAAAGGAGAGCTTGAGCGTATAGTCGTCGACGCGCTCAACCTCCATGTTCACGTCGTTCACAAACGTGCCACTCTGGCGGGTGACGGCCACGTTGTCGTTCAGGGCCAGGTCGTACCACCAGAAGAGCCAGTCATCGACCGTCAGCGGTTCGCCGTCTGACCAGCGAATCCCCTTGCGCCAGTTCAGTGTGATCTCGGTGGCGTCCTCGTTGAACTGCCAAGAGGTGAGGACGTTGGGCCGATGCCCCTGAGAAGGGTCCCGCTGCCACTTGGCAAAGTTCTCCACATAGTGAGAGATGGGCCATCGCCCGAGCGCGCTGGAAACGTGCATGAACTTCCAGTTGCCGCCGTACTTGCCGATCGACTCGACCGGATCAAGAACCAGCGGCTCCATGGGCAGTCGCTCGTCCACCGGCGGGAGTTCGCCCTTGCTGACCTTCTCGGCCAGGGCGGGCGCCTCCTGGTACCGCGACGGAGCCTCGGCGGGCGCCGCGGGCTGCTGTGGGGCGGCGGGCGCCGTGGGCTGCTCCGCCGGGGGCGCCGACGGGGCCGGGGCGGCACAGGCGGCCGCCAACGTGGCGGCCGTGGCCAGAGCGGATACACGCAAGAACTCGCGACGGCTGACCTCAAGCATGTCGTTCCTCCTCATTGAGACTGCCAACAAACCGGTGCAGCAAAGACTCTCAATATCCACTCCAAACAGTGCCGACGCCACTAGTCGAGCAGTAAGCTCCTCCTCACGCGCCCTCGCGGGCGCCCTCTGCTTGGTGGGCACAAGCGTCCCCCCCTGACGGCCGAAAAGCACAGACGGTCACGCGGAGGCTTGCCTTCGCGTGACCGTCTGAGATGAGTGCACCCTGGTTGTAGCAATGAGGACCCGCCCTTTCACCGCTTCGTGAAGGCCGTATCTGTCACTATCAGCAGGCAACCATATTGTCTGCGCCACAGCGCTTGGTCGCCCTGACCTCTCCGTCAGAGGAGCGGGCCCGCCACCCATGGCATGCCCGCCCTGCGACCGGCGCTATCTGTGCGCAGTCCATCTAGCAGTCGCGGCCAGTATAGCCTCCGCGGCCCACAGTGTCAACCACGGGCGTAACAGCGACGGGCCCGTCATTGGGCATGGAACCCGAGGTGCCGCTCGGCTTTGGCCGGGTTTCCGGCACTGGCGCGAAACGACGGCTCGCTCCGGCGCGCGCCTTGTGAGCAGCGTCCCTCTGTGCTAGTGTACCGGCACGCGCTTTGTGACTGCTCAGGAGGCCCCTATGTCGCACCAGGTGCAAAAGCGACTGCTCTTTGACTGGCATGTCCCCGGATTCCTGGACGAGGTCCGCCTCGATGTGCCGGCCTACCTGGCCGCCGTCGACCGCATCCGGCCGGACACGATCCTCCTCATGGCCAAGAGCGCGTTTGGCTGCACGTACTATGACGACGCCTTTGGCTACCGCAATGCCGCTCTCCATCAGGACCTCTTTGCCGACCTGGTCGGTCCCCTGCACGCCCGGGGCGTCGAGGTGGTAGCCTACTACAACATCACGCTGAACGACGTCGTCGCTGCGGAACATCCCGAGTGGCACCAGGTCGATCCCGACGGCTCGCCCGTGATCAAGTTTGACTATCACCAGATGTGCATGAACAGCCCGTATCGGGACCTGATCATCGCCATGATGGCCGACCTGGCCGGCAAGTACCCCATCGACGGCCTCTGGTTTGACATCACCTACGTCCATGAGCCGGGCTGCTTTTGCGCCTACTGCCGCGAGGAGTACGCCCGCGAAACGGGCCAGGACCTGACGCCCGGGGTCGGCGCCGAGCCGGCGACCAACGCGCGCTTTCAGGCCTTCCGGCGCGACACGCGGCGCCGCTTTCTCGAGGATGCCGTGGCCCGTCTGCGCCAGGCGCGGCCGGGGCTGCGCTTCGGCTGGAACCATGCCGGCGACCCGCTCTTCTCAGAGTCGGAGGCCGATCAGTCGGCCGACTGGCACTCCATGGAGTTCCACCCGCCGTTCTTCGCCCGCGGGGGCGTTAACGCGCGCGTCATGCGGGCCCTGGGCAAGCCCCGCGAGCTGATGCTGCCCGAGTCGCTCGGCTCCTGGGGAGAGTGGACGGTCCAGGCACCCCAGACCATGCGCACCATGGTTGCCATCGCTGCGGCGCAGGGAGCCTCACCGACGGTAGGACACGTGGCTTTCCCCACCGGCGACCTGGGCGGGCAGGTGGCGGACGGTGTGGTAGAGACGATCGCCACAGCCTTCCGCCTCCTCGAGGAGCGACGCCCCTGGTGCATCGATGCCGAGAGCGTCCCGGTAGGGGCCGTGTTGCACTCCGAAGAGGATTTCCGTGCCCAGCAGGCCGCCGGCGGCCTGCAGCGCCTGCCCCGCGGCGCCAGCACCCTCTACGGCGCCGCGGAGCTCCTGGGTGACTGCGCCATCCCCTACGACATCCTCTCCGAGCGCATGCTCGGCCGACTGGGCGCCTACGAGTTCCTCGTAGTGCCGGAGGTAGGCTACATCTCCGACCAGGCTGGAGAGGCCCTCAGGCAGTACGTCCGCGAGGGCGGCTGCCTCCTCGCCAGCGGCCCGACGTCTCTCACCGACGCCCTTGGCCAGGTGAGGGGCTTCTCTCTGCAGGACCTGCTCGGCGTCGAATACGTCGAGGTGAGTCCCTATTCGCTGAACTACGTCGAGGTGAGCAGCCCGCAGCTGGCCGAGGGCCTGCCGCGCATGCCGATCCTGGCCAAAGCGGGCCCCAGCAGCCCGCACGTGGCGCCGGTACGGCCTAGCCTGCGCGTTCGGGCGGCCGCGGGGGCAGCGGTGCTGGGCACCCTGGTCGACCCGGCTCTGGAATCGGACTACTCCCGTGGGTACCACATCTACCACGGGCATGCGCCGGCGGCCTACCGCACCTCGTGGCCGGCTGTGGTGCATTACCGCTACGGGCGGGGGCAGGTTGTGTATCTCAGCATCCCGCTCGGCGCCGCCTATGGGGCCACGCACTCACCGTGGCTGCGCCGGCTGGCGGCCAACGCCCTGGCCATCATGGGCCTGCCACACCGGGCGCGCCTGGACTGCCCGCCCGGCGTGGAGGTGGCCTTGCTCCGCCAGAGTGGCCGCTGGGTGCTACACCTCGTACCACGCCTCGCCGAAACCCCCGAGTCTGCCCAGGTGGCCGAGGGGCTGGCCATCGCCGGCGTACGCGTCTTCCTGGAACGGGCGGAGACCAAAAAGGTCCGGTTGGCCCCGAGCGGCGAAAGCTTGCCCTTCCGGCGACAGGAAGGCGGCATCGTCTTTGAGGTGCCCGCCTTTACCGAGTGGACCACGGTGGTCATCGAGTGAGCGCCACGACCGCAAGCTCGCCCAGCCCGGAGGAGAAAACTCCCATGCCTCATCAACCTCAGGCCGCCGCGCTGGCGGCTCGTACTGAGCGCTACCTCGTCGACGAGCTGCTGCCCTTCTGGATCCAGCGCTCCCCGGATCGCGAGTATGGGGGCTTCCTCACCTACTTTGACCGGGACGGCCTCCCCACCGGAGAGACGACCAAAACCTTCCTGATGCAGGCGCGCATGCTCTACACGATGTCTAGCGCCCATCGCGCCGGCTTTGGCCAGGGGCGCTGCGCCGTTCTGGCCCGCTGGGGGGCCGACTTTATCCTCGACCACTACTGGGACGCGGAGCACGACGGCTGGATCTGGATCGCCGACCGCGCCGGCCAGCCAACGTTCTGCGGCAAGGTGGGTTACGGCCAGTGTTTCGGCCTCTATGCCTTCAGCGAGTACTATCTCGCCACCGGTGACCCGCGCGGCCGGGAGGCCGCCGAGCGCACCTATGGCGCGATCTGTCGCCACATGGCCGACACCGCCCGCGGCGGCTACTATGAGATCATGCAGAGAGACTGGCAGCCCGAACGCCCGGGCCGCTACGGCGGTGACCGCAAGAGCCTCGACGTGCACATGCACATGATGGAGGCCCTCACCACCTTCTACGAGATGACCGGCCACCCCAGCCACCGTCGCCGCCTGGAGGAGACCATCCACCTGATCCTGACGCGCATGCTGGAGCCCACCTCCGGCACGGGCTATATGCAGTTCTCGCTCGACTGGACTCCGCTGCGCGCCATCATGTTTGACGTCGAATGGGGCTCCGACCAGGAGCCCGAGGACGGCGTAGCGCGCCCCCTCGACCTGACCTCGTACGGCCACAACGCCGAGCTGGCCTGGCTCCTCTTGCACTCCGCCGACGTCCTGGGCCTGGAGAGGGCGCACTATTCTCACGTCGTGGAAAGGATCATGGACCACGTGGTCCGCTATGGGGTGGATCCAGAGTACGGTGGGGTGGCCATCGAGGGGCCCATGCACGGCCCTACCACGCAGACCGACAAGCAGTTCTGGCAGCAGGCCGAGGTGATGGTGGCCCTGCTCGATGCCTATCACCTGCTGGGCAAAGAGGAATACTGGGACGCCTTTGCCAAGACCTACGGGTTCGTGTTTGACGTGATGGCC
>JAAZBY010000275.1 GCA_012513595.1 Chloroflexota bacterium | reverse complement strand
GTCATGCGCGGCCTCGTCTGGGCGGAGGAAGCGCTGGGCGCCGACCGACCCGTGGGCTATGCCCGCTTTTTGGAGGAGCTGACCGGGGCGGTGGAGCCCGCACGCTACCAACTGCCGCGCCGCGCCGATCGCCGCGCCGTGCAGGTCGCCGGCGTGGAGGCGGCCGCCGGGGTGGCCTATCGTGCCGTGGCGTTGGTGGGCCTGGCCGAGGGAGAGTTCCCCGCGCCGCTCTCGGATGACCCCTTCCTCACCGAGGCCGAGCGTCGCACCCTCAGAGAGCGGGATCCCTCTCTGAGGCTTCCGCGACTGCTGGACAGCCGGGAGCTCGAGCGGTTCTACCGGGCCGTCGCCGCGCCCTGGGAACGGCTGCTGCTGGTGCGCCCGCGCCTTTCCGAAACCGGTGCGCCCTGGGCGCCCTCTCCCTACTGGGAGGAGGCCGCCCGCCTCACCCAGTCTGTGCCCGTCCGCCTGATCAGCGACCGGCCAACCACCCCGAGCGAGGCTTGCTCGTGGCAGGAACTGCTGGCGACCGCCGCTTCGGCTGGGAGTGTCAGCGCGCTGCGCGCCTGGCTGGATGACGCTGCCCAACAGGAGGCGCCCGGCCGTGAGCTGAGCGAGGCGATGGAAGCGGCAAGCCTGGTGCTCCGAGCGCGGCACCGGCGACGCATGGGCCCGTACGACGGCGACCTCCGCGAGGTGCCCGATCTCCTGGCCAGGCGCTTCCCGCCTGGCAGGGCCTGGAGCGCCAGCCGCCTCGAGGAGTACCGCGCCTGCCCGCTGTGGTTCTACGTGCGCAGCGTCCTGGGCCTGGAGCCACGTGAGGACCCGACTGAGGGCCTGGACAGCCGCCAGCGCGGCACCGTCGTGCACCGCATACTCGAGCACGTCTACGCGCTGTGCGGCGCGGTCGACGATGTGGAGGCGCTCCTAACCGCCCTGCCCGAGGTCGCCGCCCGCGTTCTCGACGAGGCCCCCCGCCTCGAGGGCTTTCGTGAGACGGCCTGGTGGCAGCACACGCGCGCCGAGATCGAAGAGAACCTGCGCAAAAGCATCGTGGCCATGGCCGCGGAATCGGCCGGCTACCGTTTGAGGGCCCTCGAGGCCCGCTTCGGGGAGCCCAAAGCCCTGGAGGTGCGCGTCGGCGCGACCTCGTTCCGGGTGCGCGGCATCATCGACCGAGTCGACATCGCCCCGGACGGGACGCTGCGCATCATCGACTACAAGACGGGCGGCTCCGGGGCGTACAGTCAGAAAGCCCTGGAGGAGGCCCGCAAGCTTCAGCTGCCCCTGTACGCCGCCGCGGCCCGCGATGTGCTGGGCCTGGGCGAGCCCGCCGAGGGCTACTACTGGCACGTGAGCGCGGCCCAAAAGAGCACGGGGCAGCTCAGCAAGTTCGCGGGCGGAGCGGAAGGGGCCATCCGCGTGGCCTCGGAGGCGGCGGCCCAGGCCGTCGACGGCGTCGGCGCCGGCCACTTTGCCCCGCAGCAACCGCAAGGGGGCTGCCCACCGTACTGCCCGGCCGCCGGGTTCTGCTGGCACCTGAGCGTGGGCTATCGGCCGGCCTGACCTGCGCCGTCCACCAGCGCGGGCCCCTGGGGACCCAGCCCCCCGTACCAAGGAGTAGGAATGTGATTCTGCAGCCCAGCCAGGCACTTGCTGACATCGTCGAACGGATGGCCCCGAACGACGAGCAGCGCGCCATCCTGGCGCGTTCCTCGGACGACACGTTGGTCAGTGCGGGGGCCGGCACCGGCAAGACGCGCACCCTCGTGGCGCGGTACCTGTCGCTTCTGGCGGCGGGGCATAGCCTGCGCTCCATCGTGGCGGTGACCTTTACGCGCAAGGCCGCTCACGAGATGCGCAACCGCGTGCGTGAGGCCATCCGCCTATACCTCGAGTCCCCAGGCCTCTCCGAGGTCGATGGGCAGCGCTGGAAGGGCTACTACTCAGAACTGGACGCCGCCCGCATCGGAACGATCCACAGCCTCTGTGCCGAGATCCTGCGCGCCCACCCCGCCGAGACGGGGCTGGACCCGCGCTTTGAGGTGCTCGAGGAGGCTGCCGCGGGCCTCCTCTTGGGCGAGGCCCGCGAGGCCACCCTGGCCTGGGCCGCTACGCGCGAGGACCTAGGCCCGCTCTTTGCCGAGTTTGGCGAGCGCGAGCTCACGAACATCCTGACGCGCCTGCTAAAGAGCCCGGCCGACGCCGAGGCCGCCTTTGCCGCGGTGGGTGATGATCCGCTGGCTACTTGGGAAGGCGCACTGCGCGCCGCACAGGGGCGGAGGCTTGCCAGCCTGCTCGCATCGGAGAAGTGGCAGGACGCCGTCACGGTGCTGCGCGGCGTTCAGCCCCTCATCTCCGACGATCGTATCGCGGGGCAATGGGAGGTGACCGTGACCGCGCTGGACGCGTTTGACCGCCTGGCGGCCGCCGGCGCCAGCGTCGCCCAGGTCATGAAGGTTTTGGCGCCCCTCGAGACCATCAGCCTGACCGGTGGGAGGGGGGCGGCGTGGCCGGGCGGGAAGGAGTGCGTCGCGGAAGTAAAGGCAGCCCTGGATTCCATCAGGCGCCTGTGGTTCCCCGAGCGCGACAAGCGCAACGCCGTCTGCTTCTTCTCCCTGACCCTGGGGCCGCGTGACGAGCTGCTGGCCGCGCTGATCCCGCCCCTGCGGGAGGTCTTTCAGTACGCCCGGGCGGCCTACACGGCGCTCAAGGATCAGCAGCACGCCGTCGACTATGACGACCTCGAAGACGTGGCGCACCGGCTCCTTTCCACAGACCCCGGCGTCCTGGCCCGCTGGCAGGGCGAGACGAGCGCGCTCCTGGTGGACGAGTTCCAGGACACCAACTCCCGGCAGCTGAGCCTGGTCGATCACCTGGATGGGGGGCGCGGCCTGCGCTTCCTCGTCGGGGATGCCAAGCAGTCCATCTACCGCTTCCGTGGGGCGGACGTCACCGTGTTCCGCGCCGTCAAAGAGAGCCTGCCCGCAGAGGCCGTGCTGGAGCTGGGCACCTCATACCGCGCCCACCGCGCGCTCGTGACGGGGCTGAACGCCCTGCTGGAGCCCGTCCTGGGCAGCGCAGCGGACCCGGAGCGACCCTGGGCGGCCCCCTTTGGGGCGCTAGCAGCCGCTCGCGAGGAGCCCGGGCCGGGGTTCCTGGCGCCGCACGTCGAGATGCACCTGGCCATCGGCACCAAGGAGGAGGGCGCCGACGAGCGCGCGGCCGACGCGCTCGTCCAGCGCCTGACGGAACTCGTCGAGCACAGCGGCTGCTCCGTCCAGGATGGCGAGACCACGCGCCCGCTGGACTATGGGGACGTGGCCATTCTCTGCCGGGCGGCCGGTGGCTTCGCCGCCTACGAGGATGCCCTCGAGCGCGCGGGGGTGCCCTTCCTGACCGTGGCGGGCAAGGGGTTCTATGAGCGCCCCGAGGTTCGCGACGTGCTGAACGCCCTGCGCGCCATCAGCGATCCCACCGATGACCTGGCCATGGTCGGGCTGCTGCGGTCACCGGCGGTGGCCCTTTCGGACGCGGGCATCTTTCGCCTGCGCGAGGCCTGCCGGGCGGCCGCTCGGCCGATGACCCTGTGGGAGGCTCTGCAGGCCTCAGGCGCCAGCCTGCCGGGGCCCGACGGGCCGCGGGCGGCCCGCGCCGCCCAGGTGCTGGCGCCACTGGGCGCCCTCGTGGGCCGCGTAACCGTGGCCGACCTGCTCAAGCGCCTGCTGGATTCCACCGCCTACCCGGCGGCGCTCCTCCATGCGCACCAGGCGCGCGCGGCCCGCAACCTCGACAAGCTCCTCGACGACGCGCGCAACAGCCAGATCGTCAGCGTGGGCCAGTTCCTCGACTATGTGGCCGAGCTCCGCGATAGCGGCGCCCGCGAGGGCGAGGCGCGCACCCTGGCCGAGGGGAGCGTGCAGCTGATGACCGTGCACGCCGCCAAGGGGCTCGAGTTCCCCGTCGTCGTCATCGGGGATGCCGGCTACCGCCTAAACCGTACGGATGGGCTCCTCTTGGATAGGGAACTTGGCCCGCTTGCCCCCTTGCGCGACGAGGACAAGAACGCCTCGGTCGCCCACACCCTCGGCAAGGACCGGGAGACCAGCCAGGAGAAGGCTGAGAACGCCCGCCTGCTCTACGTGGCGGCGACCCGCGCCATGGAGAGACTGATCATCAGCGGATGCGTCACTCTGCGCAAGGGCGGCACCCTCGGCAGCCAGGGCTGGCTGGAGGATCTGCTCCCAATCTGCGGGCTCGACCAGGCCACCCCCCCCTGCGACCCCGAGGGCGACGCCGCGCATGACCTCCTCTACGCCGTACAGGGCACGCCGGTGCGCGTGGTTCTCGTTGAGTCGGGTTGGACGGCGCCAGAACGGGGCGCCACGACGCCGCCCGCCCCCCGCCCCGCCGCCTGGCAGGTGCCCTCTCCGCTCGTCGAGAGCCTGCTCGCGCCGGCGGACGCCTCTGCCGAGGAACCGCGCCCGGCAGACACCAGCTGGGACGTCGTCCCTCGCCCAGGCACACGGGCGCCGGCCTGGGTCCTGGGTGAGGTGGTGCACGAGGCGCTGGCGGCCTGGCGGGGTGACGGCGACGACCTCCTCCCTTGGCTGGAGGCGCGGGGCAGGGGCTACGGCATTGACGAGGGGCGGCAGCTGCAGCGCCTGGCCAGCGACGCGGCACGCCTCTTGCGCCGCTTCTGGGCCAGCGAGCTGTTCGGGAAGATGGACGGGGCTGAGCGTCGCCTTCACGAGGTGCCCTACCAGCGCACGACGGTGGATGGCAGCGACGATTGGGGCACGATCGATGCCCTGTACCGCCACGGGGGCACCTGGACGATCGTGGAGTTCAAGACGGACTACCTGCGCGAGTCCTGGTTGGGGCGGGGTGCCGACCGCCGGGATCACTCTGTTCGCAGGCTGCGAGGCTATGTGCAGCAGACGCGCCGCTACGTGGCGACCGTCACCGACCTGCTGGGTGAACGCCCGGCGGCCCTTCTCTGCCTGCTGAACTATGACGACGCGCAGCGCGAGTTCACGCCCGACGCGCTGGAGGCGCTGCTGCGGTAGAGTGTCGCTTTGCTGGGCAGGCAGGGGGTCGGATTCTCCGACCCCCTGTAGTCTCACGAAGGCTCGCTGCTACGGAGAGCGCTAGACGTCCCAGTCACTGGGCAGGTAGTGCCGCTGAGCCGTCAGCAGCTCGTCGGCCAGGGCACGGGCCGCGCTCAGCTCGGTGACGGCCCCGTCGAGGAGCAACGCCTCGACGAACGCCTCGCGGTTGCACGTCAGGGCAGCCTCAACCGTGACGCGGACGGCGGCGAGCTTCTTGGCGATGATTGCTACCAGGGCGGAGGGGACGTCCCCCACGGCTACCGGGCGCAAGGCGCCTCCCGCCGCCAGGCAGGGCAGCTCCAGGATGCCGTCGGCCGGCAGGCCCGGGACGGCGCCGTTGTTCGGCAGGTTGGCCGCATAGACGCCGCCCTCGTCTTCGTCCAGGGCGGCCAGGATCTGCAGGAGCTGTTCGTGCTCGCCGGCCGCGCGCTGGAAGATGTGCTCGTCAAGGGGGGCCTCGCCGAGGGCCTGGGCGCGCATGGCCGCATAGCCGCCGTCGCCCCCGGCGATGGTGTCCTCAAACGAGTAGGCGTCGACGCCGAGGGTCTTGTCACCATAGCGGCCGGCAGGAAAGCGCTCGGGGAAGAACTCGACCACGTGCCGGTCGTTGCAGCAGGGGTAGGCGCCATAGGCGTCATAGAGTGACCAGGAGAAGGGGTTCTCTGCCGCGCGGAAGGCGGGCTCACCCTGCGGCACGTGCCCGGGGCGCCCCTCGCGCTGGGCGTCCAGCTCGGCGCGCACCCGCGGCCAGAGGCTCTCGCCGCGATGGCGCAGGTCATAGATAAAAGTCAGGTGGTTGAGCCCCATATACAGGGCCTTGGTCTCTTCCGGCGGGGCGCCGGCAAAGGAGCCCAGCGAGCGGATCACCCGGAACGTCCCGTGGCATAGGCCGATGACGGGCACGCCGGTCGCCTCGCGGATGGCCCAGCAGTTGGCCGTCATGGGGTTTGCATAGTTGATGTAGCGCGCGTTCGGGCAGAGCGCGGCAATATCGCGGGCGATGGCCACCAGGGCGGGGATCATGCGCAGGGCACGGGAGGTCCCGCCGGGCATGACCGTGTCTCCCACCGGCTGGTAGATGCCGAACTTGCGCGGGATGAGGACGTCCGCCTCCCAGGCGCGCCGCCCGCCGACGCCGATCGTCGTCACGACGACATCGGCCCCCGGCAAGAGCTCGCGGCGATCGGTGGAGGCCAGGACGTGCACGTCGGCCCCGCGGGCGGCCACCATGCGCCGCGTCAGCCCCTCGGCGACGGCGAGGGCCTGTGGGTCGGTATCGACCAGGCCGATCTCCCAGGGCCCCATCTCGGGGGACAGGATAAGGTCGGCCACCAGGCCGCGCGTGAACGAGGCGCTTCCTGCGCCGATGAGAACGATCCGTCTAGCCACTATTCCCTCCCGCCACACGGCATGGTCACACGTTCCGGTGCGCTCAAGCAGCGCCCGGGCACACTGTAAGCGGGGTGGGGCGGACGGTCAAGGGGACACGCGGTCAGCCCGCGGCGGAGCGAGGCGGTCGCCGCGGTAGCGCTCGCGCGTGGCCGGGTCGCGCAGGTCGGGCACCTCCAGCGTGGTGCCGCCAGCGACCGCCGACCGGTAGGCCATGATGCCGGGCAGGGTATAGTCGCAGGCGTCGTAGACGTTCATGGGCAAAGGACCCTCGCCGCGGACGGCGCGCAAAAAGTGGTAGACCGGGTAAAAGTCCGAGCCGCCATGCCCGGCGTGGGCGGCCGCGGCGGGCTGCTCTGGGTACGTGGCCAGGTAGGTGCGCAGCTCGGCCTCGCGCCCAGCCGCCGCACCCAGGCGGACGTGGAGCAGGTTCCGGTCCCCCCAGCGGTCGGACTCTACGACCCCCGCGGTGCCATAGATCGACAGCCACTGGCTGTCGCGCCCGGCAGCGAAGGAGGCCAGCGCGTGCACCACGCCGCCGTTGTCCAGCGTCACCAACATGGCGCCCATATCCAGCGGGTTCGCTGACCCGGGCATGCGCCCGAACACACCTTGTGCCGAGACGGCCACCGGCCTCGCCCCGGCGATGGTCAGCATCTCGCCGAGGGGGTGCGTCGTGTAGTAGGTGGGCGGGAGCCAGCCCCGCCAGTGCGGAGAGCCGTCGGCGTTGTGCATCAGCCCGCGGATATCGTGGACGTACTCGCACTGCCCATAGACGAACGTGCCCAGCGCCCCTTCACGGAGGAGGCGCCGCGCCTCAAAGGTCCGCGCGCGGTAGCAGGTGTTCTCGGCCATCATGTAGTGGCGGCCGGAGGCCTCCACCGCCTCCACCAGGGCCACGCCTTCAGCGGGCGTGTGGAAGGCCGTCACCTCCGACAGGACGTGCCTGCCCGCCTGCAAG
>JAAZBY010000274.1 GCA_012513595.1 Chloroflexota bacterium | reverse complement strand
TCGCCGCCTCGCACGACGACGGGGAGGGCGCCCTCCTCGAGCGGCTGCGCGCCGTCGTGGGGGAGGCCGTGCCCATCGTGGCCACGCTGGACCTCCACGCCACGCTGACGCCGGCCATGGCCGCGCTGGGCAGCGCCTACATCATCTACCGCACCTACCCGCACATGGACCAGCGCGAGCGCGGGCAAGAGGCGGCCCGCCTCCTCCTGCGCGCCGTGCGGGGCGAGGTGCGGCCGGTGGTGGCGGTGGCCAAGCGGCCGCTGCGCATCGGGCCGCCGCAGAACGTCCTCCCGGGTGACGCGCCGATGTGCCGCATCATGGCCCGCGCGCGTGAGATGGAGCGGACCATCCAGGGGGTGCTGGCGGCCTGCCCGGCCCACGGCTTTATGCAGCAGGAGGTGCCCCAGGCCGGCATCGGCGCCGCCGTGACGACCGATAGCGACCCGGCCCTGGCCGCCCGCCTGGCCGAGGAGCTCGCCGAGATGCTCTACGCCGAGCGCGAGGCCTACGCCGTGGCCATCCCCTCCCCGGCGGAGGCGATCCGCCTGGCGTTGCGCGCCGAGGGGCCGGTGGCCATTGCCGACGCGGGGGATAACATCGGCGCCGGCACCCCCGGGGATGGCACCGCCCTGCTGCACGAGATCCTCCGCCAGCGGGCGCCGAGCGCCTTTGTGCCCCTGTGCGACCCGGCCGCTGCCCGCCTGGCCGCCGCCGCCGGCATCGGCGCCGAGGTGACGCTCGCGGTGGGGGGCCAGTCGGACCCGCTCTACGGGCCGCCGGCCGTCATTACGGGCCGGGTGCGCGCCCTGATCGACGGTCTCTATACCAGCCGGGCGGGGATGGGCTACACGCCGGGGGTGCCGGCCAACATGGGCCTCTCGGCGCGGGTCGACTGCGGCGGGCTGACCGTGGTGCTCACCTCGCGGCCGGCCAGCCCCAACAACCTGATGCACGCCCGCGCCATCGGCGTCTACCCGGAGGACTATCAGATCACGGTGTGCAAAGGGGGGCTGGCCTTCCGCGAGGCCTACCGCCCCCCGGTGACGCGCACCCACCTCCTGGCCGACACGCCCGGCTACTCAGCCCTGCTCCCGGCGGAGCCGCGGACGCCGCGGCGCTGAGCGGCCCCTAGCGGGCCGGGGGCCAGGGGTCGAGCGTGGCGCCGGCCGGCGCGGGGCCGGTAGCGCGCCAGAAGGGCCCCTCCGCCGCCCGGTAGGCCAGATCCAGGTGTGGCGTGGGGAGCCAGACGCAGCCCCCCAGGCGCGACTCCATCGCCGCGTTCAGCAGGCCGGTGGTCAGGATGGTGCGCTCCACGGGATAGGGCGCCCGCCCCGTCAGGAACAGCTCTTCGATGTTGCGGCACAGGTAGGAAAAGTGGCCGTGCGGCTCCGTCCCTTGGAGGACGATCTCACAGGCCTGCGCCCGCCCCGCCGACAGGCCGGCGTAGGCGAAGGAAGTGGAGTAGCCATTCAGCATCAGGACGGCGCCCGTCAGCCCGTCCCGGTACTGGACGATAAAGGCCGCGGCGTTACCGGCCACCTCGGCGGCGCGCTCCCAGGGGGCCGCCGTCTCAGCGATCGCCTCGCCGGCGGCCTTGGCCAGCACGGCATGGGCCGGGTGCGCGGCCAACCAGCGCCAGACGTCGGCCCCCTCCAGGCAGCAGACCGCCGCCACGCCCGTCTCGCCGCCGGCGCGCCGCTCGGCCTGGCACTGGAGCGCCTCCAGCGCGTGAAAGCCGTACGACTCGAGCCCGCCATAGCCGATCACCACGGCCGCCTCGAGCGGGGCGCCGAGCGGATGCTCGACCCAGGGGCGCCGCCAGGCCGTCGGCAAGGACGACCCGGCCAGCAGCGGGATGCCCAGCGACCGGGCCCGCGCGGCCATCCAGTGCGCGTCGGGCCAGTTGTAGGAGAGGTGCTTGTCCACAAAGACGGGCACGGCCCGCTTGCTCTCGACCATGACGCCGGCGATCTGCTCGAGGAAGTGGCGCCGTGGGTAGAGGTGGCGGTCGGCCTCATCCCAGGGGTAGTCGCCATGCTCGCCGATGAGCAGCACCCCGTCGACGGCCAGCGCCTCGCCGCCGAGGGTCAGGGCACTGCGGATGCTGGGGTAAAGCGGCACGCCGAACTCGACCGCCGTGGCCACGCCGATATCGGTGGGGTTGACCTGGTCGAGGTACAGGGAGGCGATGCGCACCCGCGGCGGGTGCAGGCCGTCGTCGCAGGGAAAGCCCCGCAGGAACTTGCCCACGATGACGTCGGCATGGGCGCGGTGCCGGTACTCGGTGACGATGGCGGCGATCTGTGGCAGAGACATGTTCCCCCCTGGTGGCTGCGAGCGCTACCGGGCCATCCTAGCCGCCCGCCGCCCGCCCGGCAAGCGCGGCAGCGG
>JAAZBY010000273.1 GCA_012513595.1 Chloroflexota bacterium | reverse complement strand
TTTAGCCGGCGTTACTGGTAGGGCGGGGTCCTGCCTGCCCCCCGAACGGGGGGGGGGCCCGCCCGGGCGGACGCGGCGAGACCCTCGCTTCCTCGCTCCGCTCGGAATGACAACGCTAGGGTCGCCATCTTACGCCAGGCCCGCCGCCCCGCACTTGCCCGCCGACAGGCGCTCCGCAAGCCGGCTCCGGCCGGCGCCACCGGCAGGGCGGGGCATGTAGCCCCACCGCACACGGCCCGCCGATGTCCAGTCCTGTGAGTCCTGTAAGTCCTGTCAATCCTGTGAATCCTGTAAATCCTGTAAATCCTGTCAATCCCCCTCCCCCTGCCCCCCTTGACACCCTCGCCCACCCCGCCTACACTCCCCCCAACCTGGGGCCCGGCGGAGGGCCGGCCGTGCCTCCGGCGCTGCCACGGCTCCTTCCCAACTGGTAACCGCCCTCGTGTGACCCCTTCCTACCAGCGGGCCGCCGCCCGGAGGAGTTCCTTCGCGTGATCTGGATCCGCATCCTGGTCATCCTGATCGACATCTACCTGCTGCTCAGCCTGGGCGCCTGGTTCGCCCTGCGCTACCTGCAGTGGCGCGTGCAGCGCTCGGGCCGCTCGCTCGGCTCGGGCGCCGAGCGGCTGGCCGCCCTTTCCGAGGGGATCCGGGCGCACTCCGGGCGCTGGCCGCTCGAACCGCGCCCCGGCCGCTACGCCGTGCCCGACCAGTTGGCCCGCGATCACCTCGCCATCGCCCGCTCGGCGGTGGCCGAGGCCGAGGCGCTGCGCCCGCTCTTGGCCAGCCCGCCGTACCTGCGCGTCAGCCTGCCGCAGGCGCTGGCCCTGGGCGCCCTGCTCCCCCTCCTGCAGGCCCTGCGCGCCTGGAGGGATGCCCGCGCCCTCTGGCGCCTCATCGACCGCGCCGCCAACTCTCTGGATACCGTCGAAAAGCAGGGCCAGGCCGTCGACGGCATCCCCACGCGGGCCCGCGCTACGCTGAACGAGATCCGCGCCGAGGTCTCGCGCCTCTCCGCCGTGCTGGAATCGGTCGAAGAACAGGGCATGATGGGGCTGGAGCGCACCTCCTGGCAGCTGGCCGAGATCGGCATGAAGGCCGAGCACGCCCTCGACCGCCTGGCCTCCGCCAGTAACGCCCCCCAGGCCATCTATGAGATCGACAAGGAGCTCGGTGAGGCCGGCGCCGACCTGCAGGAGCTGGACAAGTTCCTCGGTGAGGCCGCCGAGGCCCGCGGGCGCGCCCAGAGCCTGCTGGCCCGCGTCTTTTCCGCGCTGGACCTGGTCGAGGAGCGCTGGAAGGCGCTGCGGGCCCGCGGCGCCGTCGAGCCGCCCCTGGCCACCGCCATCGAGGAGCTCCGCGCCCGCTCCGGCCGCCTGCCTGACCTGGAGCGTTCCCCCAGCCTGGACCGCTTCCAGAAGGTCACCCGCGCCGCCCTGGCGCTGGATACCGACATCCAGGCCCTGGCCCAACGCCTGGACGGCCTCGATGAAGCGATGCGCGACGCCAAAGACGCCGTGACCGAGGCGCAGGCCTCCCTGGCGGAGACGATGGAGATGTGCCAGGCGCTGGGCCGCGCCGACGGGACCTTGCAGCCCGACCTGAGCCTGACCCTGGTCGGCCAGGCGCATCAGACGGCCGTCCTGGCCGAGGAGGCCCGCTCCGAGGGCACCTCGGACGGCTACGCCCGCGCCACCGCCATCGCCGACCAGGCCCTGCAGACCCTGACCCAGGCCCGCCAGGGCCTCGCCGAGATGCCCGACGCCGTCCGCCAGGCGCAGAAGCGGCTGGAGGCCCTGTCTGACGCGGCGCGCCAGGCCTGGCAGAACCGCCTGGCCGCCCTGACGCGCGACCTGCAGGCCTACCCGCGGCATTGGGCCCGTGGCCTCGAGCGGGAGGCCAACGAGGCCGCCGCGGCGCTGGCCTCCGTCGACCGGGCCCTGGCCGATACGCCCGAGGACGTCCGCGCCAGAAGGCGCTTTT
>JAAZBY010000272.1 GCA_012513595.1 Chloroflexota bacterium | reverse complement strand
TGGTGATCGACCAGTGGCGCGACGGCGGCCAGGCACTCTACGAGGGCGAGGTAATCCTGGACGAGACCGAGCACGAAGTGGTCGTGGAGTACTATGAGCGGGGCCAACAGGCGCTGATTCGCTTCGGGTACGTCCCGGCGGCGTTGCCATCGGCCACGCCCAGCGAGACCCCCTCGGCCACCCTAGCGCCACCCACTGAGGAGCCGACTCCTGCCGAGACGCAGACCCCCGCGGAGGCCCAGTCGGCCGTCCCCGGGCCCTAGCCCGCGGGGCAACGTCAGCGCGACCGCATCACACCAGCAAGGAGAGACCATCGGTCTCTCCTTGCTTTCTGCTGAAGCGGCGCTGCCAGCTAGCCGGCGGGAGCCGACGCGGCAGGTTCCTGCAGGGTGACCCCGATCCTGGCGAGGAAGGAGATATCCTCCACGCCGAAACCCATGGCCCGGCAGGTGTCGTACGGCACGTAGCCGCCCACCCGCCCCACGCTGAGGCGGAAACTGTGCTGGTCACTCCCGGGGACGAACGCCACCCCCTGCCCCCTCAGGTGGCGGTAGGCACTGTAGAGCATGTGCACCGCCGCCGGCAGGTTGGAGCAGAGCATCCGATAGTGAGTGTTGCCGTTGACCTCCAGCGGTAGGCCGTGCGCGACGCAGGCCGCGCCAAGCTCCTCCAGGTCCAGTAGGAAAAAGCGCGCCAGATCCTCGGGCGTATAGTCGCCCTCTGGGCGGGGCTCTAGCAGCGTCACCCACGGCGCGATGTCCCTCTTGACCAGGCGGTAGTTCGCCGAGGAGCGAAAGGGGTGGGCGATGAAGGCCGGCTTGCCCGTGCGCGCGCAAAAGCTCCCCACCTCTTTGATGCGCTGGACCGCTGCGGCGGTGTTCTCAGCGATGGTGTCGCCGGGGAACGACGTCTCGCAGATGAAATAGTCCGCTATGGCCAGCACCCGGTCGGGGATGGCGTCCAGATCGGTCCGCGAGCTCAGTTCCGGCGCAAAGCGCAGCACCAGGCCCGGATAGCAGGAGGCCAGGCCCATGGCCTCGTCGCGGTAGGCCTGCAGGCCGTCCAGGGTCATCTCGTACGGGTTGTGCTCCCTGGCGCGGTGGGGCTCCGTGTACAGGCCATAGTGATCGGTGATGCCGACCACGCGACGTGCCGTCACCACGGCGTGGTCGAGATAGTCGGCCAGGGAGGTCCCGGGGTCACGCTCTTGGCCGGCGTGATAGTGCAGATCGATGTTATGGATATCCATAGTAGGGTGTGCCGCTCCGTCGGCAGGCGGTCAAGGAGCGAGGGTGACGCCCGGGCCTGGCTGGGGGGCGCCTCTCACTGGATGTCTTCGGGCGTCGCGTGTTCCAGCTTGGTGCGCGCATTCGACGTCACCAGACTATCGGGCAGGTGCGCCGTATCGCGCAGGAGCAGTACCTCGCAGGGGTCGCCGACGCGGAAGGCCGTCAGCGCGCAGTTCCAGGAAAGCGGCATCTCTACAGGAATGCCCTCGCAGCGCTCCAGGAAGTAGCGCGTGGCGGCCTGTACCGAGGCGCCATGGCCCACCAGAAGGGCGTCGCCGGATCCGTTGCTGGTCAGACGGTCGAGGAATGGCGCTACCCGGGCGAAGACCTGGTCGTCATCCTCGGCCTGGGGGGTCCACCAGGGGTGGTCGAGCGAGGCGTCCGGGGCGATGCGCGGGCACTCGGCGCGCAGCGCGCCCAGGGTGAGGCCCACAAAATCGAGCATCTGCTCTTCCCGCTTGACGATCTCGCGGATGGCCGGCTCGGGATAGTGATGCATATCCAGCTCGGCCGCGATGAGCTCAGCGGTCAGGGCAGTGCGGCGGTACGGCGAGACATAGACGCGCCCGGCAAAGCCGATCTCACGCAGGCGCCTGCCAAGTGCGCTCGACTGGGCCCTGCCCAGCGGCGTCAGCGGCGGGTCATGCCGGGGATACTCGGGATCGACCTCCTCCGCTCCGCGCAAAAGGGGCTGCCCGTGGCGCGTGATGTACACTATCATGCCAACTCCTCTGTCACTGGTAGGTATCTGTTGCCAAAGCAATTGGGGCGCCGCTACTGATCGGACAGATTGCGGCCCTCGCGGGGGGTGGCGCCGTCACCAAAGTGATACTCCACTGGCTTGAGCCAGCGGAGCGTGGCATAGATGGCCAGCGCGCCAAAAGCCCCCAGGAGATACATGCCCAGCCCGGCGCAGAAGCCGAGCGCAGCGGCGGCCCACAGTGAGGCCGCGGTGGTCAGGCCGCGAACTTCTCGCTTGGCCTGCAGGATGATCCCGGCCCCCAAGAACCCGACGCCCTGGGCGATGCCTGCCAGTGCCCGCACCGAGTCGACCACCTCGCCGTGCTTGGCAGCGGACTCCTGGGCGGCGACGACGAACAGGGCCGAGGCGGCGGAGACGATGATCAGGGTGCGGAGGCCGGCGGACTTGCCGCTCTTTTCCCGTTCCCAACCGATGACGGCGCCGAGGACCATGGCCACGACTATCCGCAAGTACGGCTCGATGGCTTGGAACATGCGCGTACCTCCTGTGGGGATGACAACGCGTCAGGCCAGTGAGTCCCACGAGATCAGGTCTTGAGCAATCACGCTTCTGCCGTGCAGGCGCACGAGCTGGTAGGCCAGCCGGGCGGGCAGATGCCCATCCCAGATGGAGTGACGCCGTAGCACCTCCGGGTACAAGGGGTCAGAGTGCCCATAGTAGAACCCATCGAGGCGCAGCGAGGGAAGCAGCTCGGGCAACTGGCGACGGTAGTCATAGTGCGCAAAGAGCAGCCGAACCCCGTCCTCCGGAACGGCCCCCAGGTCGCGCTGCAGCCATGACAGCTGCTCGGGCCGGAAGCTCGTCTCGAGCACCTCGTTATGGTCGTCATAATACGCAAAGCAGTCGGGCATGGCCAGGTGATAGGGACCCCAGTCAACGCTCCAGTCGTCCGGGGCGGGCCCCGTCTCGCCGCCCATGGCCGCGTACCAGTGCGGGCGTGCCGCGGCAAAGGCGACGTCGTGGTTCCCTACAGTAACAAAGAGGGGCACCGCCAGGCCCGGCAGGTACTGGCGCAGCCAGTCGATCTGCCAGCGGATCACAGCGGCCGACAGGGGGCGCTTGCGTTCGTCGTACCGGCTGATCAGGTCTCCGGTGCACACTACCAGGTCTGGGCGCTGGGCGTTGAGGCGCCCGATCATCTCACGGACGTGAGCGGTGCGGTCCTGCATGGTGCCCCGCCCGGGCTTGAGTAGGTGCAGGTCCGAGCAGTGCGCCAGCGTCAGCCGATCGACGTCTGTGGGGGGAATGCACACGGCGTTGGGCTCTCGCCACTCGGCCCCGTTCACGGTGAGGAGCAGGTCGTACAGCCCTGGGGGAGCGCCGGCGGCCAGGTGCCCATCCCAGGCCAGCGCGCCGCCGGGCACGGTCTGTGGGTCGTCCAGGGTTACCGGAACGGTCAGCCCCTGGCCGTGGAGCGTGGCCGTGGGGCGCCCGGCCAGCGCAGCCAGCACGATCGGCAGCCGCCCATCGGCGCCAACGATGAGTGGGCGCGCCCAGCGTGGCAGGTGCAGTCGCAGGCGGGGCCTCTTGCTCACGATACCCCCGGCTGCCACAGGCTGGCGGGAGCCAGGCCCGCCGCGTCGAGAAGCGCCGTCAGCCGCGCCAGGTTGCCCATCTCAGCCATCGAGTGCGCGTCGGTGGAGGTCGTCACCCTGGCGCCGGCGTCGCGAATCATGCCCAGGAAGGCGCGAAACACCGGGC
>JAAZBY010000271.1 GCA_012513595.1 Chloroflexota bacterium | reverse complement strand
GCGCCTTGGCCGAGGCGGACGCGCCGGCTTCCTCGAGGATGGCAGCCACCGAGGGGCCCTCCCAGCTGTTCACCGTGTCTTCCCCCTGCGACTTGCGCATCAGGACGTCCTCGAGCGTGACCTGCTCGCGGGCGACCAGGTCGCGGTACGAGAGGGTCAGCGGCTTGGACACGGCGCCGGTGACCTTGAGCGTCCAGTCCACCGAGGGAGCGCCGCCGCCGCAGGCCGATAGCCCCACGATGAGCGCTACGATCAGAATCATCAACAGACTGCGTCGCACGTGCATGGATCGTACCTCCTGGAATAGGTCGCGCTGCTGCGCTACAGCGACAAACAGAAAGAGCGCTTCCCCAAGTCACGGAGAAGCGCTGAACAAGCGACCATGGCCCGGCCGACGGGCCTCGCTCGTGCAGGTCCTCCTTTCCAAACACGGGGGGCCGGTGCGTTTCCACGCCGACCGTTGGGCCCCGGAGGGGCCGCGACCACACGCCATAGCCGCGCGTCGGGCGGCCACAGGCGGAGTGGTTCGGAGAACGAGAGCATCTTTTCTTGTGCGGGCCCGGTCAGGGGGCTGGCGCCGTGGGCACCTCCTCGGCCTCACCGTCGTTCATCAGCCGCTGGGTGGCGATGTACCAGCTCACCACCGACTGGAAGCGGTCCGACGGGCTGATCATCGGGGCGAGCTGGACGGCCCGCACCGCATCGCTGACGGCGTACGAGTACACCGGCTGATACAGGAGCAGCGAGGGAACCTGC
This sequence comes from Chloroflexota bacterium, assembly GCA_012513595.1. Next base: position 8,265 of record JAAZBY010000271.1, on the reverse strand, counting down.
TCGGCAAAGATGTCCTGGAACTCCAGATAGAGGTCGCGGCGATGAGCCTGGTCGCTGGTGAGCCGCGCTTCCTCGAGAAGGACATCGGCCCGCTGGCTGTTAAAGTTGGAAAAGTTCACGCCGAACTCGTTCGCCTGGCTGGAATGCCAATACGGGTAGGGGTCCGGGTCCGGCGGAAGGAACTGGAAGCCGAGCAGAACAGCGTCAAAACGACGCAGGTTGAGCATGTCGTAGCGCAGGGTCTCCCAGGGGACGGCCTGGGGGGTGGCGCGGATGCCCACCTCGGCCAGCTGCGCCGCGATCTCTTCGATGAGGCGCACGCGCAGCGGGTCGTCGTTGGTCAGCAGCGTGAACTCGAGGCGCACGCCGCCGCGCTCGCGGACGCCGTCCTCGTCATCGTCAAACCAGTCGTGCTCTTCGAGCGTGCTGATGGCCCGGCTGGGAGCATAGTCGTAGCGCCGCACGCCCGAGTCGTAGGCCCACGAGTTGGGCAGGATCGGGCTGTGCAGGACGATGCCCTGGCCGTCCAGCACCTTGTCGACGAGACCCTGCCGGTTGAGGGCGTACATCATCGCCTGGCGGACGGCGGGATCCTGAAAGACCCCCTTGTCCAGGTTGAGGTAGACGGCGTTGTAGCCCGACATGGGCGCCGAGTAGAGGTTCAGGTCACGATCGTCGCGGACCTTGTCCAGGTACTTGGGCAGAACGCGGGCGATGCCGGCGACCTCGCCACGCTTGCGCGCCTCAAACACGGCCGCATCGTCCTGGTAGAGGAGGAACTCGATGCGGTCGATATAGGGCCGGTGGCCGTGGTAGTCCGGGTTGGAGACCAAGACGACGCGCCGGGCGCTGATGGTATCCAGCTTGTAGGGGCCGGTACCGATCGGCTCGACGTTGAACTTGGACTCGCGCAAGACGTCGGCCGAGACGCCCCCGAGGATGTGGGCGGGCAGAATGCCAAGCGTGGTGTAATCGAGGAACGGGGCGTACGGTTCACGCAAGATAAAGCGCACGGTGTAGGTATCCACGCGCTCGACGACCACGGTGCGCCAGAGGTTGGCGATCTCCGCCTCGCCGGGGAACTCGGGCTGCTGGATGGTAGTGATGGTGTAGACGACGTCATCGGCGGTGAACGGCGCCCCGTCGTGCCACAGGACGTCCTGCCGCAGGGTAAAGGTGTACGAGATGCCGTCGGGAGAGACTTCCCAGCTCTCGGCGAGGTCGGGCACCATGGCCCCGCGGCCGTCCGGGCGCGTCAGCCCGTTAAAGATGAGGGCGACGAGGTCCTGGTCGACGGGGTTGGGTTGGGAGAGGAGCGGGTTGATGAACTCGGGGTTGCCGGCCACGCCTTCGACGTAGGTGCCGCCATAGTCGGGCACGGTTTCGGTCGTCACGCGGAGGGCCAGATAGGCGACGATGCCAACCAGGATCGCGACGGCCAGAAGCGTGATGGCAACCTGCAGACGGATGCGCCTCATGCAGGGGCCCCCTTCGGCTGTGGGTTAGGGAGTTACCGTAGGATGACGCTGAGCACCGAGGTGAGCCCAAACACCACGGCGAGGACGATGGTGAGATTATGCAAGGTCTTCTCCACCCCACGCCGGGTCCGGTAGATCGAGCTATCTCCGCTCAGCGAGCCGAGCCCGCCGCCCTTGCGCTGCAGGACGGTCAGAGTGATGAGCGCGGCCGAGATCAGTATCTGGATGATGTCGAGGTAGACCGACACGAGGGCAACCTCCGGGTTATGCTCAAAGACATGAGGGCCACTCTGCGGAGGGGCCCACGATGGGCGTAGTATAGCATGGGCACGGCCAACAGCCAAGGCAGCCGGTAACGACTGCGAGCCCGGCCGGCGCCCGCCATGCGGGCGCCGCGAGCGGCCCCGCGGCCCTCATCCCCCGGCCCTGCCGCCGTCAGGACCCGAACCAGAGCGTGACCACCCCGGCCACGTTCATGCCCTGCTCGTCGTACTGGACGAGGCGCAGCTCCAGCGAGATGTAGAGCCCGTCGCGCAGTATCCCCTCCCAGGAGATCGAGTCCCCCGACTTGCGGAAGGGGTACCCCGCCACGCCCGCCAGCCTAGCGCCCTCCTCACTGGTGCCCTCGTAGATGAGGGTCGAGCCGGGCACCGCGTCTCCCTTGGCGACCCGGTAGGCCACCAGGCCGTTGTGGGTGATGGCCGCCGTCTTGACCGCCGGCATCGCCTGGGGCTGGGCGCCCGACACGTCAATCTCGGCCGTGCCCACCAGCTGTAGCGAGTCGGCATTGTGGCTCAGGATGCGCAGGGCCAACGAGATCTTGGCGCCCTCCATCGGCTCACCGTGCCAGTCGAGCGAGTCACCCACGCGCTTGACAGCTTCCTGCCCGTCGATGAGCACATGGGCGCCCTTCCCCGTCTCGCCGACATACTGGATGGTGGTGCCCGGCAGGTGTTCCCCCGCGCGGACGACCAACCTGGTGGGCAACGTGTAGTGGAGCTTGGACGGATCGTCGCTGCCGCGCAGTCCGCAGCCTGTGGAGACCAACACTATCGACAGCAGGACAGAGACGAGGATGGTGAGATGGTTGCGCGTGTTCACGGTGCTCCTGCCCCCTGTGGCTGACATCGTCGCGCTTGGCGCCGCATGGTCATCGTAGAGAAGGCTCGGGGCGGTGTCAAGACCTGCCGGGCGGGGGCGCGGGATTGCGTGGAGTAGAAAAAGCGGGCCCGTCGGAACTCCGACGGGCCCGCCCGTAACGCGGTTACCGGGTGACGATGTTGAGCAGCTTCCCGGGCACGTAGACGCGCTTGAGGATCTCTTTGCCCTCCAGATGCTGGCGGACGTTGGGCTCCGCCAGCGCCGCGGTGACGGCCGACTCCTCGTCGACGTCGACGGGCACCTCCACCCGCCCGCGCACGCGGCTGTTGACCTGGACGACCAGGGTGACGATCTCGTCCGCCCCCAGCGCCTCGTCGCACTCGGGCCAGCGCTGCTGGTGCACGCTGTAGGCGCCGCCGATGCGCTCCCACAGCTCCTCGGTGATGTGCGGCACGATCGGCGCCAGAAGCAGGATCATCGTCTGTACCGCCTCGGTCCAGGCGGGGCTGCCGTAGACCTCCGTCTCACGGGCGCGCATCAGGTAGTTGTTGTACTCCATCAGCGCCGCGAGCATGGTGTTGAACTTGAAGGCCTCCATTTCCTCGGTGGCCCGGCGGATGGTCTTGTGCGTATTGCGACGGAGCTCGGCCACTTGCTTCTCGGAGGGGGCCACGCCACTCGCCGGCCGCGGATCCAGGGCGATGTTCCACACGCGGTTCAGGAAGCGATAGACGCCCTCGATCCCCGTCGAGCTCCACGAGCCGCCCAGTTCCCAGGGGCCGATGAACATCAGGAAGGCCCGCACCGCGTCGGCGCCGAGGGCCGATACATAGTCATCGGGGTTGACGACGTTCCCCTGCGACTTGCTCATCTTTTCGTTGTCTTCGCCGAGGATGAGCCCCTGGGTGAAGAGGCGCTGCATCGGCTCGTCCGCAGGGGACAGGCCGATGTCGTGCATGAACTTGGTAAAGAAGCGCGTGTACATCAGGTGCATGGTGGCGTGTTCGATGCCACCCGTGTACTGGTCCACTGGCAGCCAATAGGCGGCCTTGGCGGGATCGACCGGGGTGTCGCCGTCATAGTACGGGCTGACGTAGGCGTACTGGTACCAGGAGGAACACACAAAGGTGTCCATCGTGTCCGACTCGCGCCGGGCGGGGCCGCCGCACTGCGGGCAGGTCGTGTGCAGGAAGGGCTGATGGTACTTGAGCGGCGACTCACCGGTGGGCATGAACTCGGCGTCATCGGGCAGGAGGACGGGCAGGTCCGCCTCGGGCACCGGCACGACGCCGCAGGAATCGCAGTACACCATCGGGATCGGCACGCCCCAGTAGCGCTGCCGGCTAATGAGCCAGTCGCGCAGGCGATAGTTCACCTCTGCCTGGCCCTTGTTCTGGGTCGTTAGCCAGGACGTGATCGTCTCCTTGGCCGCATCGCCGGGCGTGCCGGTAAAGGCGCCAGAGTTGATCATGGCGCCGTACTCGGCGTGCAGCAGCACGTCGCGGTAGAAGGGCTGGCTGTGCAGCATCTCCATGACGGTGCGGAAGCGGCGCACCGGCGCGTAGATGGCCTGGCAACGCGCCAGGATCTCGCGGTCGGCGTCGATCGAGCTCAGCGGGCGCACGCCGTCGTCAAAGATGAAGGCCCAGCGTGCCCCCACCACCTCGTTCCAGTTGCCCGGCAGCAGGGCGGCGCGTACCAGGGTGATCAGCCTGTCGATCTGCTCGTCACCGTGCAGGGTGACGAACAGGCCATCGCCCAGGTCGCCCACCGGCCGCTGTTCGACGGAGATGCCGGCTTCGCGGAGCTGCGCGGCCAAGGCGGCCAGGTCGCGTACCGAGTTCGGGAAGACGAGGGACTTGGCCAGGCCGTCGGGACGGGCGATCACCGGAATGATCGGCAGGCCGTACTCGATGGCGAACTGAAAGTCTCGCTCGTCATGAGAGGGCACGCCCATGATGGCGCCGGTGCCGTAGCTCATCATGACATAGTCGGCGATCCAGATCGGCACGCGCGTCCCGTTGACGGGGTTGATGGCGTAGGCGCCGATAAAGACGCCCGTCTTTTCTCGCTCGGTGGACAGGCGCTCGATCTCGCTGTGGCGGGCGGCCTGGGCGCGATACTGCGCGACGTCGTCGCGGTGGGCATCGGTCACCAGTTTGTCTACCAGGGGGTGTTCCGGGGCCAGCACCATGAAGGTGACCCCCCAGAGGGTGTCGGGCCGGGTGGTAAAGACCTCAATGGGGTCGTCCTGCTCCGAATGGAAGCGCACCCGCGCGCCGACGCTGCGCCCGATCCAGTTGCGCTGCATGGTCTTGACCCGCTCGGGCCAATCGATGCGATCCAGCCCCTCAAGGAGCTCCTCGGCATAGTGCGTGGTACGGAAGAACCACTGCTCGAGGTCCTTCTTGAGCACCGGCGTGCCACAGCGCTCGCAGTGGCGGTCGTCTCCCCAGACCTGTTCGCGGGCCAGGGTGGTGTTGCAGGACGGGCAAAAGTCCACGGGTGACTGTTTCCGGTAGGCCAGGCCGCGCTCGTACATCTTGAGGAAGAACCACTGGGTCCAACGGTAGTACCCGGGCAGGCAGGTGACCGCCTCACGGTCCCAGGCCCACATGGCTCCCATGGTCTTGAGCTGGCCGCGCATGCGCTCGATGTTCTGGAAGGTCCACTTGCGCGGATGGATGCCCCTCTTGATGGCGGCGTTCTCGGCGGGGAGGCCAAAGGCGTCGAACCCGACGGGGAAAAAGACGTTGTAGCCGCGCATGCGCATATAGCGGGCCCTGGCGTCAGACGGAGCCATGGCATACCAGTGGCCGATGTGCAGGTCACCGGAGGTGTAGGGTAGCATGGTCAGGGCGTAGTGCTTGGGGCGGCTGGCGTCCTCATGCGTGTCATACAGGCCGGTCGCGGCCCAGCGCTCCCGCCACTTTTCCTCGATGTCGTGTGGTGTGTACTCTGGCGCGCGCTTGTCGCTCTGCTCTGACATGTCGATCCTCCCAAGTGCTTTGCTCGTCCGCCGCCAGGTGGGCACAGGGCCAGCCGCGGCCCGCTGGGGTCCCTCTGGGCGATGGACATCACCCTGCACCGGCCGGGGTGACGGGGCCCCGGCCTGTTCCCCTACACAAAAAAACCCCTCGCCGTCGAAACGAAGGGTTTGTCTCGCCACCCTGTTCTGACAGGGATTAGCAGAAAGTGCTAGGTGGAGCTGAGGGGAGTCGAACCCCTGGCCTCTTGAATGCCATTCAAGCGCTCTCCCAACTGAGCTACAGCCCCTGACTCTTCACTTGTATGACCGGTCGATGGAGCTGAGGGGACTCGAACCCCTGGCCTCATCAGTGCGATTGACGCGCTCTCCCAACTGAGCTACAGCCCCTCAGACCTCAGTTAGTATAGGCTATCGGACGGCCCTGTCAAATATTGAGGCCCCTCGACGCTCCGAACTCGCACCGGCGCCCTCTCACGGCGACTCTACCACCAGCAGCCCCAGCGCCACCGTATCGTCCGCGACCTCCCCCTGGGCATCTACCACCGGCAGGCGCACCCAACTGTCCGGCTCGTACAGCCCCACCACCACGCGGTAGCGCCCCGCCGCCAGATCGTCCAGTAGCGGCAGACTGCGCTCGTCGGCCAACGTCTCGTCCGGGGCCCACAACGAGGTAGGATACTCCCCGCCAAGCGGCGGGCCATCGCCCTGACTCACGATGGCGCCGCTGTCGTCCAGCAGATGGACGAGCACGGTATAGTCGCCACCCAGCGCTTGGGTGACCTCCCAGTACAGCACCAGCGGCACCGTCTCCCCGGGCGCGTACGGCCCTGGCGCGAGGTCGTAGCCGATCAGGCGCACGCGCTCGCCGAGCTGGGCATTGAGCGGATGCGTGGGCAGATGGATGCGCCCGCCAACGGCCAGTCGCGCCTGTGCGATGCGCACCTCCCCCACCGCGCGGCCCTCCGCGTCGGAGGCCGGCAGCACCGCGCCCGTGGCACGATCATACAGCCCCACGATGACGCCCAGCGCCACGGGGCCGTCGGCATCGGCGCTCACAGGCACGCGCAACGTGTCGTGCACGATGCTCCCCGGCGTCCACAGCGTCGTCGGGCACAGCCCGCCCCCCGGATAGCTGTCGCGTTGCCCCACTGCCTGCCACCCGCGCCCGTACAGATGCACGAACAGGCTCAGGTTCGTCTCGGTCTGACGCAGCGCCTGCCAGTAGAGCTCGACGACCAGCGCCTCGCCCGGAGCAGCAGCAGCCGGTTCGACGCGATAGCCCACCAACCGCGCCACATCACCATAGGTCACCTCGGTAGCCTGCACCCCCGCGGGCAGCGCCGATTCTGATGCCAGCACAGGCGGCGCATAGGCCGCCCGCAGGGTGACGCACGGCGTGGCCGCCGCTACCACCAGCAGCGTCGTGCCCACAACCGCCAGGGATGCGCGCTCATAGCGCGGCGCCAGGCTGGCGATCCCCAGGCTGAGCAGCACGCTGATCGCGCCGATCGCTGGGAAGAGCAGTCGTCCCTGCGAGGCCGGCGTTGTCAGCGTCCAGCGCAGCAGGCCAGCACACACCACCAGCAACCAGAGCACGAGAAGCGCGATCTCTGCCCGGTGTTGCGCCGTTCCGCGCCGCTTAGCGCGCCACGCCCCCACCCCCAGGCCGATCAGCCCCAGCAGCGAGAGCCCATCGAACAGCGTGTAGAGCGCGCGCGGGCGCAGCAGCACGTTGAACCAGCCCAGAATGCCCCAGTAGCTCATACGCAGCCCGCGAAACTCGCCGAGCGCCTCGCTCCACGAGGGCAGGCGCTGGCGGCGGCCCATGATGCGCACTATCGCGGCGGTCCCCAGCGGATCGTTGTACAGACGCCAGTTGCGCAGGTACCACCACCCCGCCACCGCGAGCGCTCCTACACCCAGGGCGGCGCCGGCCCCGAGCAGGCGTCCGCAGGCCGCGCGCCATTGCGCAGCGGGCAGATCAGCGCTCTGCGCGACGGCGCGGCGCACGCGGGAGAACTCTCGCATCAGCAGCGCGGCCAGCGCGGGCGCCAGCAGCCCCAGGCCGGTCAACTTGGAGAGGCCGGCCAAGCCGATCAGCACGCCCAGCTCCAGCGGAGCAGCACTGCTGGCCTCATCGCGCGCCAGCCGCACACACAGCAGCAGGCTGAGCGACGCCAGGAAAGTGACCAGGTTGTCATTGTTGACCGACGCGCTGATGAACAGGAACATCGGCAAAAAGGCGTTGAGCGCCATGGCCCCCAGGGCCACGGCCGGACGCCCGGGCAGCACGGTGCGCGCCAGTGTATAAGTGTACCACACGGTGCCAGCCCCCAGCACCAGTGAAAAGAGGCGCACTAGGTGCACGGCCAACGCCGTGCCACGCCAGGGGAAGCGCTCGCGCGGGCCATGCAGGGCCGCGTTGAGATTGTCGCCGACGCCGGGCTCGCCCACACGCGCGTGCGGGTTCTCTATCCGCACCTCGGTCAAGTCGCCGGTGTCGATCCAGCCGGTCAGCCCCGCGCCGAGGGCATAGTACAGCGGCGGTTGGCTCCCCTCTTGCGCCCAGAGCTCGATCTGCCCAGGCCGCTGCACCGGCAGCCCGCCACCACTGGCCAGTTGGGCGATATACGGGTAGTGGGTCAGTTCATCGGGCGACTCGAACAGGGGGTTGACGACGCTGTAGAGGCCGCCGAG
>JAAZBY010000270.1 GCA_012513595.1 Chloroflexota bacterium | reverse complement strand
GCGTATCCGTCGCTGCCGGTCAGGCGCAGGGTGAACGCGATCGGGTGGGAGTAGGGCGTGCTCGCCGCGAGGGTCACACCGAACGTGTCGCCGGCGTTGTCGCGGGACTGGCCCGTGTTCAGATCGCCGAAGGTGCCCGTGGCGTCGGTCACCGTGGCGTGCGGGTCGGATTCGGTCAGCGTCCCCACGAGCGCCCGTCCGGGCAGCCACTCGTTCTCGATGGTGAGGGCCAGGGTCAAGGCCGTCCCCGGCGCGGGGCGCTCGTCCGCCTCGCCATCCACAGCCCAGCCGGTCACCGCCACCTGGGGCTGGGGCGCCTGTGCCAGGGCGGCCCCGGCGTCCAGCCGGCCGGTCCCGTACATCCCGGCGTCGTCCGGGTTCTGGGCCGCGATGTCGGCCGCCGTCAGGAGCAGGTGCTGGCGCACGAGAGCCGGCGACCACTCGGGGTGGGCGCTCCGCAGGAGTCCGGCCGTCCCCGCCACGAGGGCGGTGGCCAGGCTGGTGCCGGAGGCCTCCCCGTACCCACCGCCGGCGAGGGTGGTCAGGATCCCCTCTCCCGGCGCGGCGATATCCACCCAGGGGCCGCGGTTGGAGGACGCCGCCAGGGCATCCCCCTCGGCCACCGAGGCTACGGCAACGGCCTCGGGGTAGGCGGCGGGGTAGAACGGGGTGGTGAGGGCGTCGTTCCCCGCGCCCGCCACCACCACGGCGGTGGCCGCGGCCGATTGCACGGCGGTGCGCAGGGTCTGCGAGTCCGCATAGCCTCCCAGCGAGACGTTGATCACCCCGGCGCCCTGGCCGGCGGCGTAGGCCACCGCCTCGGCAATGTCGGAGTAGTTGGCGGCGCCAGAGTCCTGCATGGCCTTGGCGGCCAGCACCCGGCAGCCCCAGCACATCCCGGCGATCCCCGCGCCATTGTCTCCCGCCGCGCCGAGGACCCCGACGACCTGGGTGCCGTGGCCGTGGGCGTCGCTGACGTCGCCGGTGTTCGTGATCGTGTTCCAGCCGTGGACGTCGTCCACCAGGCCGTTGCCGTCGTCGTCCGCACCGTTGCCCGGGGTCTCGCCGGGGTTCGTCCAGAGCTGCGCGGCGAGATCGGGGTGGGTGAGGTCGACGCCCGAATCCACCACGGCGATCGCGACCGACCCGGCGCCCGTGGTGACGTCCCAGGCCGCCGGGGCGCCGATCGCTCCCAGCGCCCACTGCTCGCTATACCTGGGGTCGTTAGGCGTCACGGCGGGGACGGCGAGGTAGTCGGGCTCGGCGTAGGCCACGGCCGGATCCACCGAAAGGATATCCACGACGTCCTCGACCGAGAGACCTTCCGGCGCCCGGTAGCGGTAGATGCGTCCCAGGGCCTCGGCGGCCTCGGGGGCCAGGGCATGGCCGGCCTGCCGGGCAAAGGGGAAGACCGCCTCCGGTTTGCCGGCGGCGTGGAGCGCGTCCCAGATCCCGCCCGAGGGAAGGGGGGTCGCCTCGGGCGCAAAGCCCTGGCCGCCGGCGGGCGGGTGGAACCCCACCAGCACCACGCGCGGCGCGTACCCGGGCGCATCCTGCAGCAGGGCGACCGGGGATGGCGCGACGCCGGCGGGCTCGGGTGCGACGGCTCCGGCCTGGGCCGGCGGACCCACGATGGCGACGAGCACCAGGATCAGGAGCAAGCGAGGGGCGATGGCGCGGGTCGAGGAGCGGCGGAAACGGCATGGGGTGTGCATGAGGCTGCCTCCAGGGAGTGACGTGTGCGACGGTGCGAACGCCAGAAAGGGAGATCATCGGGAAGCAGGGGCCCCGCCGGCACGCCGCAGTGCGGGACCGCACCGGCCTGGTGCAGGCGTAATGCTCCGCGACCGGCATCGGGAGAATAGCAGACGACAGCAGCAGGCGCAAGCGCAACCGCCGCGCCGTGTCTTGGGGGTAGCGGACGTCGCGAGGAACGCGTGGGTTTGGCAGGGGAGGGAGAGACAGGATGAACAGGGTGCTGGGGAGGACTGCCAGGATGACGGGGTTTGGCGGCTCGTGTTCTGAGCGGGCGTTAGGGGTTTAGTACGGTAAATATCCTTCGCTTCGCTGCTCAGAAACTTGGCCCGGCTGCTGGGCCGCTGCCATACGCCGGACGATCCCGAGCCCCCTTCTAGGGGGCGTGGTGGGTAGCCAGGGGCCTTTAGCCCCTGGCGGGCGGGCGGGCCGAGCGAACACACCAGTTTCTTGCGCCATGGGTGACGCGCCCCGGCGCCATGTGATACTCCGGATGACGGGCTGAGGGGTATGGGCCTGGATGGGCGGTTCGGGAGCCAGGGGGTTGGAGCGAGCAGCGACCAAAGCCCCCTCTTCCTTGGTGTTCTTGGTGGCCTTGGTGGTGAGGGCCGTGAGGAGGCCTCCTTCGGCGCTTGAACCCCCCTCCCGATGC
>JAAZBY010000269.1 GCA_012513595.1 Chloroflexota bacterium | reverse complement strand
TTTCGGGATCTCAAAGTCTATCACCGTGGACGGCTCGTATCCGCCGACCTGGATAGCGTTCACCACATAGTCGGCCCCGCGGAGCGCCTCGCTGGCCTCCTCCGCCAGGAAGGACTGCACGGTGGCCTCGGTCCCCAGAGTGCGGTTGATGTTCTTGAGCATCACCTCAGAGACGTGCAGGCGATCCGGGTCGATGTCCACCAGGTTGACCTGTGCATCGCGCAGGCTGGGCACGTGCAGGCAGTCCCCCAGGACGCTGCGTGCAAAGACGGTACTCCCCGCCCCGAGGAAAACGATCTTGGCCATTCCCCACTCCCCTTTCGCTCATCGGCGGGCGTCGCGCAGGCGCCGCCCCTGTATCACCAGACCACCTGCTCGGTACGGCCCGTCCGGGCGCTCTCAATGGCACCAAAGACCATGGCCAGGCTCTTGATATTGTCGGCGGCGGCCGTCTCCGGCGCCCCGCCATGGCGCACGCAGTGGATGAACTCGGCGATGCAGCCGGCGTGCCCACCGACCTTCCCGCCAGCCTCCACGGCGGGCACCTCCACCTCCTCCAGCGTCGAGCGGAACCCGCCCGCCTCGCGGACCGCCTCGGCACGGTAGGTATCGGCGCCATCCCAGAAAGCGCTGCCCTGCACGCCGATGGCGCGCCAGTCGCATTCCCAGGTGGTATTGAGGCCCTCAGAGCACCACGAGCCCCGATAGGTGTACACCACGCCGTTGGTCATCTCGAAAACGGCCACCGCCGAGGCGTCGTGGTCGTACCAGGAACCCTGCGGGTTCCATTCCCGGCAGTAGACCGAGACGGGGTCGGTGCCGCTGATCAGCCGGGCCTGGTCGAAGGTGTGGATGGCCATATCGAGGAGCAGGACGTGCTCCATCCGGTCACGAAAGCCGCCAAAGTGGGCCCCGATGTAAAAGTCGCAGTTCAGCGTCGTCAGCGGGCCCAACCGTCCGCTGGCCACCAGGTGCGCCAGCCGGCGAATGCGCGCGTCATAGCGTCGGTTCTGGATCACGGCCAGGATGCGCCCGGCTCGGTCGGCCGCCGCCACCATCTCCCGGGCCTGCGCCATCGAGTCGGCCAGGGGCTTTTCCGTCAGCACATGGCAGCCATGTTCGAGCGCCGCCAGCGTCACGCCATAGTGCGCCTCGGGGACGGTGCAGTTGAACACCACGTCGGGCTGGGTGCGGGCCAAGATGGCCGCCAGGTCGGTGCCGATGGCGGCGCCGCCGAAACCGTACTCCTCGGCCCGTGCGCGGGCGGCCTGCTCGACGAGGTCGACAAAGCCGACCATCTCCACGTCGTCCATCTCCGAGACGGCCCGCATCCAGGTGCGGGTGATCCCCCCACAGCCCACCAGGACGGCACGCGTCTTGTCTGCCATGGCCACTGACTCCTCTCTCGCGGGTTGCGCCGACGGGCATTGTACCGCTTTCAGGATGGCTGCCAAGCCTCCGCCGCCGCAGCCGAGCCTAGCGGGCCCGCTATCACGGTGTGGCAGGTCTTGACTCTGCCGGCGCGACCTGCTATACTGCGGACGGTGCACACGTGTGCAGAGGATGACGCCATGGGCAGCGTATCGATCAAGGACATCGCACGGGCAGCAGGAGTCTCGCACTCTACTGTCTCGCGCGCCCTCCGCAACTCAACCCTGATCCGTCCCGCTACGCGTACTCGCATCCAGGAACTGGCCCGCCAGATGGGCTATTCCCCCGATACGATCGCCCGCAGCCTCGTCACCGGGCGTACCCGCACCGTCGGCATCGTCGTCACCACCATCGCCGACCCTTTCGTCGCCGAGGTGGTCCGCGGCGTGGAGAACCGCGCCCTTCCCAGCGGCTACTCGGCCATCCTGGCCTCCTCCGGCGGTGAGCCGGAGCGTGAGGTGGCCGCCGTTGAGATGCTGCGTGCCAAGCGCGTCGAGGCCGTCATTGTCACCTCCTCGCGCGTGGGTGCCCTCTACCTGGACCGCCTCGAACAGCAGAAGGTGCCCGTGGTCCTGATCAACGACCACAGCGCCGATGCCGGCCCTTACACCTTCTCGGTCACGGTCGACAATCGCGGCGGCGGGCGTCTGGCAGCCGAGCACCTCCTCGCCCTCGGGCACCGGCGCATCGCCTTCGTGGCCGCGGCGCCGGGGCATAGCGACAGCGTCGAGCGGCAGGCCGGCTACGCCGAAGCCCTCGCGGCGCACGGCCTGGCCTGGGATCCCGCCCTCGTTCTGGCCGGGGACGGCCGCGCCGAGGGAGGCGCGGCGGCCTTTGCCGCCCTGGTTGCCCTGCCCCAGCGGCCCACGGCCGTCTTTTGCTACAACGACATGACGGCGATCGGCCTGCTGCGCGCCGCCCGCCTGGCGGGGTTGCGTGTGCCGCAGGACCTCTCTGTAGTCGGGTTTGACGATGTCCTCTACGCCTCGTATGTCGTCCCGACGCTGACCACCATCTCTCAGCCCACGACCGCCCTGGGCGAGTGCGCTATGGATATGGCCCTGGCTCTGGCCGGCGGCGCCCCCGGCCCGGTTGACAGCCACGTGGTCATGCCCGGGCACCTCGTCGTGCGCGAGTCGTCCGGGCCGCCCCCAGGGGTCTGACGGGCCACCGCGCGGCCAACCCGGCCCGCTCGGCGACTCGATTACCGTAGATCATGCAGCGCTGCACAGGAGGAAGGACACCATGAAGGGACTCGTACTGGACGCGGCCTGGGACCCCAGGCCCGGCTATGCTCTCAGCGATTGGGAGCGCAAGACCCGTACGGCCATCAGCGGGCACAACATCTGGCGGCACCCCAAGCTGTCGGTGCGCGAGTGGGAAGAGCCCAAGGTCGGCCCGCGCGACGTCCTGCTCGGCATCAAGGCCTGCGGCGTGTGCGGCTCGGACATGCACTTTTATGAGACGGACAAAGACGGCTACATCCTCTACCCCGGCCTGACCCGTTTCCCCACCATCCTGGGGCACGAGTTCTCGGCCGAGGTGCTGGAGATCGGCCCCGAGGTGACCAGCCTGCGCCCCGGCGACATGGTCACCGTCGAGGAGATGATCTGGTGCGGCCATTGCGTGAACTGCCGCAACGGCTTCCCCAACCACTGCAGCAACCTGGAAGAGATCGGCTTTACGATCCCGGGCGCCTTTGCCGAGCGCATCGCCGTCGACGAAAAGTACTGCTGGAAGATCGATGCCATCGCCGAGCGGTTTGGTGACCAGGCCAGGGCCTACGAAGTGGGCGCGCTGACCGAGCCGACCACCGTCTCGTACAACGCCATGTTCCCGCGCGCGGGTGGCTTCTTCCCCGGGCAGTATGTGTGCGTGTACGGCGCCGGCGCCATCGGCCTGGCCGCGGCCGGGCTGGCTCGGGCGGGCGGCGCGGGCATCGTCGCCGTGTTCGAGACGTCTCCGCAGAGGCGCGCCCTGGCCGAGAAGATCGGCGCGGACCACGTCTACGACCCGTTGGCTGTGAACCCCAGCGAAGTGCTCATGGAGCTCAGCAAGGGCGAGGGCTTTGACTTTTTCGTCGAGGCCGCCGGCGTACCCAACATCACCGTGCCCCAGATGCTCAGGGCGCTGGCCATCAACGCCAAGATCGTCCAGATCGGCCGTGCCGCCCGCGAGGTGCCCATGTACCTCGAGACGCTGCAGGTGCGCCGGGCCCAGGTCTTTGGCGCCCAGGGGCACTCGGGCGATGCCAACTTCCCCAACGTCATCCGCCTGGTGGCCTCGGGTCGGCTGGACCTCAGCCCGATCATCACGGCCCGCTACGCTCTGGACAACGCCGTGGACGCCATCGCCCGCTCGGGCGACCGCAAGGACGGCAAGATCCTGGTCAAGCCCAACTGAGGCGGCGCTAGCGTCCACAGACTCGCTACCGAAGGAGGTTGTCCATGAGCAAGACGATCCGCCTGGGCCTGCTGGGCGCCGGCCGCATCGGCCGGCTGCACGGCAGGCACCTGGCCACCCGGCTGCCGGGGGCCACCCTGGCCGCCATCGCCGACATCCGTGTCGCCGCGGCCCAGGAACTGGCTGCCGAGCTGGGCGTCGCGCGGGTCTATGATGATCCGCGGCGGGTGATCGACGATCCGTCGGTTGACGCCGTGGTCATCTGCACCAGCACCGACACCCACGCCCCCCTCATTGAGGCAGCGGCCCAGGCCGGCAAGCACATCTTTTGCGAAAAGCCGATCGACCTCGACCTGGCGCGCATCGACCACGTGCTCGAGGCGGTGGCGGCCAGCGGCGTCAAGTTCCAGGTCGGCTTTAACCGGCGCTTCGACCCAAGCTTTGCCCGCGCCCGCGACCTGGTCGCCAGCGGCAAGATCGGCGAGCCCCACCTGGTGCGCATCACCAGCCGCGACCCGGCCCCGCCGCCCATCGACTATGTGCGCGTCTCGGGCGGGCTCTTCCTCGACATGGCCATCCACGACTTTGACATGGCCCGCTTCCTGGTGGGCCAGGACGCGCAGGAGATCTATGCGACCGGCGCCGTCCTCGTCGACCCGGCCATCGGGGCGGCCGGCGATATCGACACCGCCCTGGCCACCCTCCGCTTTGCCGGGGGCGCGCTGGGCTCCATCGACAACAGCCGCCGCGCCGTGTACGGCTATGACCAGCGCGTCGAGGTGCTCTGTTCCGAGGGCGCCGTGGTGGTGGGCAACCCCGCCGCGCACGAGGCGGCCGTGCTGGGCGCCGAGGGCACCCAGGCCGCCCCGCTCCTGTACTTCTTTGTCGAGCGCTACACCGAGGCCTACCTCCGCGAGATGGAGGCTTTCCTCAAGGCGGTTGCCGAAGACACCGCCCCGCCGGTGGGCGGGCCGGACGGCCGCGAGGCCGTGGTGATGGCCTACGCCGCCAAGCGCTCGCTGGATGAGAAGCGCCCCGTTGCGCTCCGTGAGGTCGATCCAGCGCGGCAGGGCTGACCGCCCGGCGCCCGCGTCATCGTAAACCAGCAAGAGGAGTTCAAGATGCCAAAGAAAACCAACCCGACAGGCTGGCTGCCAACCGACCAGCCCGACCTGTTCTTTGAAGACAACCCCGTCGGCCGTATGAAGAAGGAGATCTGGGAGGCCAGCGACGCGCAGATCGACGCCATCCTCGCAGAGTACGGCATCCCCTCCCCGGTGGAGTGGGCCAAGGCCGGCTCCTACATCCAGACGACCATCCGCCACCAGGTGGAGGCCAACCGCCGCAAGAACGACGTGGTGTTCATCCCTGTGGGCTGCTCAGAGCTGCACGGCCAGCACACCGTCTCGGCCGCCGACACGCTCTTTGTCAGCGCCATCGTCGAGGGCGTGCGCCGCTACACGGCCAAGAGCGGGGCGCCCGTGAACCTGGCCCTGCCGCCGCTCATGTACGGCGCCCATCCCTACCATCACCTGGGCATGCCGGGCACCGTGATCGTCCGCGAGACGGTCGTCCGGGAGATGATGATCGACGTGATGCTGGGCCTCTGGAACGACGGCTTTCGCAAGCAGATCATCATCAACAACCACGGCCAGCTGTGGGTGCTTGAGTCGGCCATCCAGGAGTTCCAGAAGCGCTACCAGCTGCCCGGCATCTTCCGGGTGATCGACTGGCACCGCGCCGTGCGTGAGTTCTTCCGCACCCGCGAGCGCGGCGGCGGCTGGGACACGGACTTTGTCCATGCGGACGAGTCAGAGACGGCCCTGGGCCTGCTCCTCTTCCCCGAGATGGTGGACATGGCCGCCGCGGTCGACACCGAGGGCAAGGCCTACCTGCCCGACGGCCACTTTGACAAGTCGGTCGACCCCTTCGGGCGGCCCAGCCGCTGGTCAGAGGGGGAGGGCCACTTTGCCATCGAGATCTCGGCCACGCCCGAGGGCGTCGTCGGCAAGCCGACCCGCGCCACGGCTCAGAAGGCCAAGCGCCCCATGGCCGCCATCCTCCGCTACCTCACCATGGTGCAGGACGACATCCTGAAGACCTTCCCGGCCGGCACCGTGCCGCCCGTGGAAGAGGTGACCCTGCGCACCGAGGCGGAGATGGAGCCCTTCCTGCGCGAGCCGCTCAGCAAGGGCTGGAAGACCGTCTACGCCCTGCCGCGCATCGGCCAGGTGAACGAACCGTAAGTGTCCCACCTCCGGGCGAGCCCCCCACGTGGGGCTCGCCCGGCCCATAGGAGCGAGGCCGTGAAGGTCAGTCTGGTCCTGTCGACCCACGCCGCGCAGTTTCAGGCCGTGGCCCTGAAGGGCAACCTGGCCGACAACGTGCGCAAGATCGCCTCCTGGGGCTACCGCGGCGTCGAGCTCGCCATTCGCGACCCCGCCCTGGTGGACGCCGGCGAACTGTACGACCTGGTGCGCTCCCACGGGATGACCGTGCCGTCCATCGGAACCGGCCAGGCCTTGGGAGAGGAGGGCCTGTCTTACGTCGACGCCGACGCCACCGTGCGGCGGGCGGCCATTGACCGCACCGTGTCGCACGTGCCGGTCGCATCGCGCCTGGAGGCCCTGGTCATCATCGGCCTCCTCCGCGGCGTGGTACGCCCGGGGATCGACCCCGCGCAGGCGCGCCGCTGGATGGTCGACGCGCTGAAGGAGTGCTGCGAGGCGGCGGGGCGCTCCGGCGTCCGCCTGGCCCTGGAGCCCCTCAACCGCTACGAGACCACGCTCATCAACACCGTCGAGGAGGGCCTGGCCCTGATCGACGAGGTGGGCGCGCCCAACTTGGGGCTGCTCTTGGACACCTTCCACATGAACATCGAGGAACCGTCGATCGAGGGTTCCATCGCCGCCTGTGGCAAGCACATCCTGCACTTTCACGTGGCCGACTCGAACCGCTGGCACCCCGGCGCCGGCCACCTGGACTTTGCCAGCATCCTGAAGGCCCTGCAGGCCACCGGCTATCAGGGCTGGGTCTCGGGCGAGTTCATGCCGCTGCCCGATGCCGACACGGCCGGCCAGCGCGCCATGGCGCACCTGCGCACCCTGGGGGTAGCCCCGTAAGGCCCCCCGCCAGCGCATACCGTCCGCCGAGGCGGGGACTTGCAGGGGAGTCCCCGCCTCGCCTATAGTGAGGCGATACCCAGCCCAGCCCCCTAATGATCGGAGTCCGCGCATGCTGAGAAGGCCCGCTGAACCCCAGTGGATCTGGTCTCCTGAGGAGACCGACAACCAGTACGTCCTCTTTACCAAGACGCTGCGCGTCAGCGAGCCGGACGCCCTGGCCCCCGGCCCGATCCGCATCCGCATCTCGGCCAGCCATCACTACGTGCTGTACGTGAACGGCCGGTACGTGGCCCGCGGGCCCATCCACGGCGACCCGGCCTGGTGCCACTACGACGACCTGCTCGTCGACTGGCCCGAGGGGGAGGCCCGCGTGAGCCTGGCCATCCTCGTTCACCACGCCCGCGGCACCAACATCGCCTGCATCATCCCCTCTCGCGGCGGCCTGCTCGTGCACATCGAGTACGGCCCTTACCAGGTCGTCAGCGATGAGAACTGGAAGTGCCTGGACCTGCCCATGTGGCGCCAGCCGGTGGCGGCGCGTGGCTGGGCGCTGGGCTACTGCGAGGACTATGACGCGCGGCTGGAGCCAGACGGCTGGCCGGGCAAGCGCTTCACCGACCGCGACATGGCCGCCTGGCCCAACGCCGTAGCGGTGCCCGATGCCGAGAGCATCTGGGGCGGCTATTCCCCCCGCCTGACGCCCATGCTCGAGCGCGCCAACGTCGCGCCGGTGGCCATGCGCGCCTGGCGGGCGCCGGGCCCCGGGGCAGAGGACATGGCCGATGTCTCGGCCACCTGCGATGAGGAGACCCTCCTCCCCGCCGGAGACTGGCAACCCTTCTCTCTCGAGGCCCTCCACCACGCGCTGGCCTCCGCCAACGCCGTCACCTTTGACCTCGGCGAGGAACTGGTCGGCCACTACATGATCGGGCTGGAGGCCCCCGCCGGTCTGGTGGTGGAGATCTCGGGCGCTGAGCTGTTGCGCGAGGGGCGCCCCTGGATCTTCCGCAAGGGCACCCGCTACTCGGTGCGCTACACGACGCGCCAGGGGATGCAGCGCTTCGCCTCCTTTTCCTGGAGCGGCTTCCGCTACCTGCACATGGTCATCCGCGGGAAGACCTCCGGCGTCCACGTGCATCAGGTCGGCTGCCTGGAAAAGCGCGCCCCGCTGACCGTCAAGCAGCCCTACCACACCGACGACGAGGCCCTGGGGCGCATCGTCGCGATATGTCAGCACACGCTGGCCATCGGCGCGCAGGAACACCTCATCGACTGCCCCACGCGTGAGCAGGCCCAGTACTGGGGGGATGGCGTGTTCATCGCCCAGAGCCTCTGGAAGGGCTTTGGTGAGCCGTCCTATCTGCAGTGGTACTTGGAGTGCTTCCTGCGCGTGCCGATCAACCCGAACGGGCAGATCAACTGCATCTACCCCGGCACGCACACCACCCTGCTGGACTACTCGCTGATCCCGCTGCTCGGCCAGCGCTTCCACAAGGAGAACCGCGGCGTCTACTACAAGCCGGCCGAGACCCTCACCAAGGCGCTGGCCCTGAAGGAGTGGTACGACCGACACCTGAACGCCGCCGGCCTGGTGGACTTTGACT
>JAAZBY010000268.1 GCA_012513595.1 Chloroflexota bacterium | reverse complement strand
TCCCCGCTACCTGAAGGTGGCCGCCTGCGCCAAGCACTATGCCGTGCACAGCGGGCCGGAGGCGTTGCGCCACGAGTTCGACGCCCGCGTCAACCAGCGCGACCTCCGCGAGACCTACTTGCCGGCCTTTGAGGCCTTGGTGCGTGAGGCCAAGGTCGAGTCGGTGATGGGCGCCTACAACCGCACCAACGGCGAGGTCTGCTGCGGCAGCCCGACTCTGCTGCAAAAGATCCTCCGCGAAGAGTGGGGCTTTGGTGGGCACGTCGTCTCGGACTGTTGGGCGGTGCGCGACTTTTTCATGCACCACAAGATCGTCGACACGCCCGAGGAGGCCGCGGCGCTGGCCGTCAAGAACGGTTGCGACGTGAACTGCGGCAACACTTACCCGTTCCTGGGCAAGGCCGTCGCCCAGGGGCTCATCGATGAGACCACCATCGACGTCTCTTTGAAAAGGCTGTTCCGGACGCGCTTCCGGCTGGGGATGTTCGACCCGCCCGAGGCGGTGCCCTACGCCCAAATCCCGATCACGGCCAACGACACCCCGGAGCATCGTCGCCTGGCGCTCGAAGTGGCGCTCGAGTCGATGGTGCTGCTCAAGAACGACAAGGGTGCCCTGCCGCTCGCTGCCAGCGTGCGGTCCATCGCCGTGGTGGGCCCCAACGCCGACGACTTTGACGTGCTGCTGGGCAACTACAGCGGGACGCCCTCCAAGGCGGTCACCCCGCTGGAGGGGATCCGCACGCGTGCCAGCGCCGGCGTGGCGGTGCGCTACGCCAAGGGCTGCGAGATCCTGGGCGAGGAGCGCCACGGCTTTGCCGCGGCGATCGAGGCAGCCCGCCAGTCGGACGTGGTAATCGCCTGCATGGGCATCTCGCAGGCGGTGGAAGGCGAGGAGGGCCCCGGCCGCCCCGCCGACCGCAGCGATATCGTTCTCCCCGGGGTGCAGGAAGCGCTGCTCGAGGCGCTCCACGCGACGGGCAAACCGCTGGTGGTGGTGCTGCTCAACGGCAGCGCGCTGGCCGTGAACTGGGCGCAGGAGCACGCCGCCGCCATCCTGGAGGCCTGGTATCCGGGTGAGGAGGGGGGCACGGCCATCGCCCAGGTGCTGTTTGGCGACTATAACCCGGGCGGCAAGCTGCCCGTGACGTTCCACAAGTCGGTGGAGCAGCTGCCCGACTTTCAGGACTATGCCATGATGGCCGGGCACACCTATCGCTTCTTGCAGGCGGAGCCGCTCTATCCCTTTGGCCACGGGCTGTCGTACACGACGTTCGCCTACAGCGACCTCGTCATCACCCCGGAAAAGGGCACTACGGACGCCAGCGTGACGGTGCGGGCAACGGTCAAGAACACCGGCGGCCGCTCCGGAGACGAGGTGGTGCAGCTATACGTGAGCGACGTCGCCTCGCAGTACCCGGTGCCGATCCGGCATCTGGAGGGCTTCCAGCGCATCCATCTGGCGGCAGGTGAGGCGCGCCAGGTAGAGTTCGTGCTCATGCCTGCGCAGCTGGCGGCGTTCGACGACGACGGCCGACGCATCGTGGAGCCGGGCGCGTTCGTCATCTCTGTTGGTGGGGGGCAGCCGCTGGCTGGGGGCGCCCCGCACGTTTCCGGCTCTGTGACTCTTTCCGGGAAGGCGTACCGGCCCGAGTAAGCCTTGCGTGCTCGGACGCACACGATAGCTTGGGGAGGATAGTACATGCTGCTCTTTGACGGACACCTCGACCTGTCCATGAACGCCATCGACTGGAACCGCGACCTGAACCTGGGCGTGTACGACCTGCGCGCCGGGGAGGCCAGCATGGCCGGGAAGGGGCGTGCCAAGGGCACCGTGACCCTCCCCGAACTGCGCCGCGCCGAGGTGGGCCTGTGCATGGCCACGGTGATCAAGCGCACCGCCAGGCCCGCCACCGATGTGCCCGGCTTTCCCGGCGCGGCCAGCCAGGAGGTCTCTTATGGGTGGGCACAGGGGCAGCTGGCCTACTATCGCGTGCTGGAGGCCGCCGGCAAGGTGCGCATGATCGCCGACCGCGAGGCCCTCGACGAACACGTGTCAGGCTGGCTACAGGATAGCGCCAGCCAGCCCCTCGGCTTTATCCTGGCGATGGAGGGGGCCGACCCGGTGGTCTGGCCGGCACAGGCCGAATCCTGGTGGGCCGACGGCCTGCGCGTGGTGGGGCCTGCCCACTATGGCGTAAGCGGGTACGCCCACGGCACGAGCACAGAGGGTGGATTCACCGCACAAGGGCGGGAGCTCTTGCGCATCATGGATGGGCTGGGCATGATTCTCGACCTCAGCCACCTGGCCGAGCAGGCCTTCTGGGAGGCGCTGGACCTCTTCCGCGGGCACCTGCTGGCCAGCCACAACAACTGCCGTGCGTTGGTTCCGGGAGACCGGCAGTTCTCCGACGAGCAGCTGCGGGCCATCTTTGCGCGGGGCGGCGTGATCGGCGCGGTGTTGGACGCCTGGATGCTCTACCCCGGCTGGGTGCGCGGTGAGACGACCCCGGCCCAGGCGGGGGTGACGCTGGAGGCCGTGGTGGACCACATCGACCACGTCTGCCAGCTGGCCGGCAACGCCGACCACGCTGCTATCGGCAGCGACCTGGACGGTGGCTACGGCACCGAGCAGACCCCCATGGACCTGGACACCATCTACGATCTGCAGCGCGTGCCCGGCATGTTGCGTGCCCGCGGCTATACCGAAGCGGACGTCGAGAAGATCATGTACCGCAACTGGGTGGACCTGTTCCGCCGCGCCTGGTCGTAGGGGCGCCAGCGGGCTCACCGGCGGGCTACAGAAGCAAAGGGAGGGGCAGCGCCCCTCCCTTTGTCGTGGTGCGCGGTCAGGCGGGTGGGTCCGGCCTCTCGGCCTCGGCGAGCAGGGCGCGCGACTGCTCGACGTACTCCAGTGACTGGTGCCGAAAGTAGGTGTTGTACAGCTCGGCATAGTGCCCGCCGGAGGCCAACAGCCCGCGGTGAGTGCCCTCCTGGATGATGCGGCCGTCCTGCAGGACGATGATGCGCGTGGCGTTCACGACGGTCGAGAGGCGGTGGGCGATGACCACCGAGGTCCGCCCGTGGAGCACCGTCTCCAGCCCGGCCTGGATCTGCACCTCGGTGAAGGGATCCACGTTGGAGGTGGCCTCGTCAAGCACGAAGATGGCCGGGTCCTGCAGGAGGACGCGCGCCAAGGCGACCAGCTGCCTCTGCCCCATGGATAGGCGCTGGCCGCGCTCGCCCACGTCGGTACCGAGCCCGTTGCTGAGGTCATCCACCCAGGCGCCTCCGGCCACCTGGCGGGCCGCCGCCTCGACGTCTCTGTCCGTCGCGCCTGGCCGGCTGTAGCGGATGTTCTCGCGCACTGTGCCGGTAAAGAGGAAGGGAGACTGGGGCACCAGCCCGAGCTGGGCGCGATACTGGCGCAGGTCGAGGGTGCGTATGTCCCGACCGTCGATGCGGATCTCGCCGGCCTGGAACTCGTAGAAGCGGGCCAACAGGCGGGCAATGCTCGTCTTGCCCGAGCCGGTGTGCCCCACCAGGGCCACGGTCTGCCCCGGCGCGACCGTCAGGGAGAAATGGGGCAGTACTACCTCCTCCGGGGTGTAGCCAAAGGTCACGTCGTCAAAGGCAATCTGGCCGGCCAGCCGCCCGACGGGCAAAGTATCGCGCTGGGTTACTTGCGGCTCGGCGTCGATGAGGGAATAGACGCGCTCCGCCGCGGAGAGGCCATCCTGGAACTGGGACCAGAACGAGGCGATGCTCGTCATCGGGAACCAAAAGTAACCCATCGCCTCCATGAACAGGAACCACTCGCCGATGGTGATCGGGCCGAACGGCGTGTTCGCCGAGCCCGGCACGGTGCCCTCCAGGGCGCCCAGGCCGCCATAGTAGAGGACGACGGCAACGGCCAGGCCGAAGGACCCCTGCAACGCCGGCCAGATCAGGTTCATGACCACGCCGCGCACGAGGTTGACGCGGTAGGTCTGCCGGTTGAGGGCCTCGAACTCGGCGTAGAGGCGCGCCTCCTGGCGGAACCCCTTGCCCACGGCGATGCCGCTGACCGACTCTTGGATGGTGGCGTTCACCTCTGCCAGGATGCGCCGGGCGCGCAGCGTGACGCGGCGGGCCACCCGCCGGAAGCTAAGGGCAATGCCAAAGACGATGGGTGACATGGCCAACATCAGCAGGGTAAGCCGCGCGTTGATGGTGAGCAGCACCGTGGCAATGACGACGACGGCCAGCACCTCGCTCAGCAGGCTGGTCGCGAGGTGCACCGTGTCGCCAAAGGCCTGGGTATCCGACGTGATGCGGCTGACGATCTTGCCCGAGGGTTCCTGGTCAAAGAAGGAGAGATCGTGCCGGGCGGTGGCGGCAAAGACGTCCGCCTGCAGCCGGCAGACGACGTTGCCAACGGCCTGGCCCAGGTTGGTCATGCGGAAAAAGTTGCTCAGCCAGGCGCCCGAGGCGAGGAGCAGGACGCCCAGCGAGAGCCACAGGGCCATCCCGAGGTCCAGGCGACCGGCGACGCGATCGATCGTTTTGGCGATCGCGATGGGGATGCCGGCGTCCAGAAGCGACGAGGTAAAGATGGCCAGGGAGGCGATCAACATCTCGCGCCGGTAGGGCCGCATGTAGCGCAGTATGCGGCCGACCAACTCCCGGTCGGAGTATTGGCGGTCGTAGGGCTCGCTCTCCAGCCCATCGAGGATGAATCCCACGGGTGCACTCCTACACGGCTCCGCGCGGCGCGGAGGCAAGTGGCGGACGATCAGGACGCGCTTGCGCCGGGGCGGCCGGCGAACAGCCCGGCGTACACCGGGCAACGGGCCAGGAGCTCGTCGTGCGACCCCTGGTCCACGATCTCGCCGCCGCGGAGGACGATGATCCGGTCAGCCCAGCGGATCTGCGACAGGCGGTGGGTGATCAGGAACGTGGTGCGGCCCCGCTGTACGCGGTAGATGGCTTTCTGGATCTCGTCCTCCGTGGCGCTGTCGATCGCGCTGGTGGAATCGTCCAGGATCAGGATGCGCGGGTCGGTGATAAAGGCGCGGGCGATGGCGATGCGCTGGCGCTGGCCCCCCGACAGGGTGACGCCCCGCTCCCCGATCTCCGTGTCGTAGCCCTGGGGCAGCTCCTGGATGAACTCGTGGGCCTGTGCCTGGCGGGCGGCGGCCTCGATTTCTTCACGGCTGGCCTGCTGGGCTACGCCAAAGGCGATGTTCTCAGCCAGCGAGCGGGAGAAGAGAAAGACGTCCTGCTCGATCGCCGAGATCTGCGAGCGTAGGCTATCGAGGTTCCACTCGCGGACGTCGATGCCGTCCACTAGCACGCGGCCAGCAGTCACGTCGTAGGTGCGGCCGATCAGGCGCGTGAGGCAAGACTTGCCAGAGCCCGTGCCGCCGACGATGGCGATCGTCTCTCCGGGTTGCACGTCAAAGCTGAGGTTGCGGAGCACCGGCGCCTCGGCGGAGTAGCCAAAGGTGACGCCCTCAAAGGTCACGCGCCCCTCGATCGCCCTGCTCACGCCGGTTACGTTCTCATCGAGCTCCGTCGTGGCGTTGAGGACGTCGAGAATCCGCCCGGCGGAGGCGATGCCCATCTGTACCTGGCTGAAGGAAAAGATGGAGAAGAAGGTCGGCATGCGCAGGAGACCCACCAGGCCCACGT
>JAAZBY010000267.1 GCA_012513595.1 Chloroflexota bacterium | reverse complement strand
AGGAGACGCTCTGCTACCACGGCACGTCGTGGCACACGCAGTCCAGCCACTGCCACCCGACCTGGTCGTGGGATGGCACGCGCATCCTGTACGCCTCCGACAAGGGCGGCCGCGTCAACGTCTACATGGTCAAGCCGTAAGTTCAGAGCAGGCCCGGGGCACCCCGGGCCTGCTTCATTCTGTCGGCCGTGCTTGTGCCTGACCGCGTTCTGCACAATCAGGAGCGATAGCAGCGTGATTGGAAAGACCTGGAAGTCTGAAATCCGTGAGTTTGTGGACCCCAAGACCGGGCGCACGATTCAGCAGCTGACCAGCACCGGCAACAACATCCACCTGTACTTTACCGAGAACTCGTTCGATGCCAGCCGCAATGAGATCATCTTCCGTTCCGACCGCGCTTCTGGGAAGGATCGCCTGCCGCACGAGGACCCGCTCCTCAACCTGTTCCACATGGACCTCGGCACCGGCGTGATCACCCAGCTCACCGATGAGGACCAGGCCGTCGGCGGCGTCACCAAGACGCCCGACTCTAAACTGGTCGTGTATACCGTGGGCAACAAGGTGCGCGTGCTCAACACAGAGACCGGCGAGGCGCGCACAGTATACGAGGAGACGGGCAGCTATATCCTCGGGGCGCCCTCCATCGCCTGTAACCGGCGCTACATCGCCTTCACCCGCAACGAAGAGGTCCACGTCGCCCGCGGCCCCAACTACACGGGGTTCAAGGATCTCTTCTACAAGGTGAAGGACGGCCGCATCACCCTGGCCTACCTCGACGGCTCCGGAGCGTTCGACGTCCTGCGCGACACGCATCAGGTCGGGCACTTTCAGTTCTGCCCGGACGAACCGACCATTGCGACCTACTGCCACGAGGGCCCCTGGAACCTGGTCACCCAGCGCATCTGGCTGCTCGACTTTGTGAGCGGGCGCCCCTACCCCTGCTTCCGCCAGGAGGAGTCCGACTCGGTCGGCCATGAGTTCTGGACCCAGGACGGTTATGTCTTCTTTGACAACCGCGGCCCCGGCCACGATGGCACGATCACCTCGGACCGCACCCAGGCCGTGGCCAAGGACGTCGCCGTGAACGAGAACGCCATGATCCCCTTTGTGGGCCTGGCTGACCGCAACGGCAACGTCGTGCGCCGCATCGACATGCCCTACTACTGCAACCACTACCACGGCAACCCCGACAACACCATCCTGGTGGGGGACGACGTGGACGATCTCGTCCTGATCGACATCTCGGGGGAAAAGGCCACCCTCGAGACGCTGTGTGCCCACGGGACCTCCTGGCACACCGGCACCAGCCACTGCCACCCGACCTGGTCGTGGGACGGGACGCGGATCCTGTACGCGTCAGACAAGGGCGGGAAGATCAATCTGTACATGATCCGGCCGTAAGCCGCGGCAAGCTGGCAACAGCCGCACGAAAACAGAGAGCGGGTCCCCTTGTGGGGGGACCCGCTCTTTCTTCACGCGCGCTGCGCTACAATACCAGGCGCAACAGCAGGGCCGGGGCCAGCACGGCCAGCTCTATCAGGACGACCCGGACCAGGCGCCGTGGGAACGTGCCCAAGCCCGCCCCGCCCGGGTACCCGTCGACCAGGTAGTACTGCGTGTACAGGATCCAGCCGAGCGCCACCAGGCTGAGGCCAAAGAGCGTCCACCTGTCCGTCAGGCTGAGGGCCCAGCGGTTCAGGCGGAGCGCAGTGTGCGCCAGGACGGCCGCTCGGCGTAGGGCAAAGACGGTCGCGACGGCCAGCGCCGACGCGCCGGCCCAGCAGGTGTAGATCAGCAGCCAGTTCAGCCACACGCGCGCCCTGGGGGGCTTGCCCTCCTGCGGCCCACGGCCAGCCACTCTCAGCCCACTCCCGACAGGCGCAGCTCGTCGGCACGGTGGCAGGCGGCCATATGGCCGGGGCCCACCTCGCGCAGCCGGGGCACTTCCACCTGGCACACTTCGACGGCATAGCGGCAGCGCGGATGAAAGTGGCACCCGGACGGCGGCTTGGCTGGCGAGGGCACCTCGCCCTCGAGCATGATGCGCTTCTTGGTAGCCGTCGGGTCGGGCCGCGGCACGCTGGACAGGAGCGCCTCGGTGTAGGGGTGTTTGGGGTTCAGGTATAGCGTTTCTGTCTCTGCCGTCTCGACCAGCCTGCCCACGTACATCACCGCGACGGCGTCGGCCACGTGCTCGACGACGCTCAGGTCGTGGGCCACGAACAGGTACGACAGGCCGTATTGCTCCTGCAGGTCCTGCAGGAGGTTCAGCGTCTGCGCCTGGATCGAGACATCCAGCGCCGACACGGGCTCGTCACACACCACCAGCTGCGGGTTCAGGGCCAGCGCCCGGGCGATGCCGATGCGTTGCCGCTGGCCCCCGGAGAAGGCGTGCGGAAAGCGACGCATGTACTCCGGGTGTAGGCCCACCACGCGCAGTAGCTCCGCCACGCGGTCCTCGAGCTCACTGCCACGCAGACCGCGGTTGACCACCAGCGGTTCTCCCACGATCTCCAGCAGCGTCATGCGCGGGTTCAGCGACCCGTAGGGGTCCTGGAAGATCATCTGGGCGTTGGTGCGCACGCGCCGGAGGGTTTCAGGGTCGGCCGTGACTATGTCGATCGGGCCGAGCTCATTATGGTGGAATATCACCGTGCCGGCGGTGGGCTCGATGGCGCGCAGGATGCAGCGGCCCGTCGTGGTCTTGCCGCAGCCGGATTCGCCCACCAGGCCGAGCGTCTGGCTCTCGGGAACGCTAAAGGTCACCCCGTCAACCGCCTTGACGCTGCCTACCTCACGCTGCAAAAAGCCGCGCTTGATGGGAAAGTGCTTGACCAGGTCGACCACTTCGAGGATCTTGCCATTGCGGCTCGCTAACGCGTTGTCCACGACTTTATCCTCCAGACTGACCATACAGGAAGCAGCGCGCCAGGTGGTCGGTGCCCACGGAGAGCATCTGCGGTTCCGCCCTGTCGCACACTCCGGGCATGAACTGGATGCAGCGGTCGTGGAACCGGCAGCCCGTCGGCACGTTCAGCGGGTCGGGCACCATCCCCTTGATAGCGTCGAGCCGCCGTCGGCTCTTCCTGCCGATGCGCGGGATCGAGTGGAGCAGTGCCTGGGTGTAGGGGTGCTTGGGCTCCGCAAAGAGCGTGCGGACGTCAGCCTGCTCTACCACGGTGCCGAGGTACATCACGATGACCTTCTCGGCAATCTCGGCGATCACCCCCAGGTTGTGGGTGATGTACAGCATGGCCATGCCCAGCTCTCTCTGCAGGCTGCGCATCAGGTCCAGGATCTGGGCCTCGGTGGTCACGT
>JAAZBY010000026.1 GCA_012513595.1 Chloroflexota bacterium | reverse complement strand
GGGCTTACCGCCTACACGCCCGGCCTCAGTCTGCGCCCCAACGTGTGCGAGGCTTGGGAGGTGAGCGACGACGCACGGATATGCACGTATCACCTGCGCAAGGGCCTGCGTTGGTCAGACGGCCATCCGGTTACCAGCGTCGACGCTGGCTTCTACCATGAGCAGATCGTGCACCCTCGGCTCGGCAGTGTGCTCGGCGGCGCCACCCGAGACGTTCCCGGTATCTCCACTCCAGACTACTTTACGGTCGAGTTTCACTTTGGACAACCGAACCCGTTCCATCCCCACGAGATGACCAGTGACCTGCCCCTCCAACCCGCCCATTACCTTTCCCACTGGCACGGTGACCATGCTGACCCAGCCGCTCTGTCAGAGGCCGCTCAGGCGCAGGGGCTGCGTAGCTGGGAGGGACTGTTCCTCATCAAGAGCCACTGGGCGGGCAACCCCGAGCTGCCCGTGCTGCACACCTGGGTTCTGGCCGGGGACCCCCGGGGCACAGAGATCGTCCTGGAGCGTAACCCGTTCTTTTTCCAGATCGACACCCACGGGCAGCAACTCCCCTACCTGGATCAGGTGATCCTCGCCCGCTACGACACCCAGAGCGCCCTGCTCCAAAACCTCCAGGAGGGCGACCTCGACCTGCACACGGAGACTCTTACCCCCGCCGACACCGGCCGTCTGGAGTCCACGTGCGGCGAGGTTGGCCACGCGCTCATCCCGCTGCCTAGCTCATGGCACCTAGTGCTCGAGCCGAACATAGCGTACCAGGACGAACCGTTGCGTGCCTTCCTGAGTGACCGTCAGGTGCGCGAGGCACTGGCGCTGGCCGTGGATAGGGAAGCGATCAACACTTTCTGTTACGATGGGCGCTGTCGGCCGCGCCAGTATAGCCCGGTGCGCGCCTCGCCCCAGTATGACCAGGCGCTCGCCAACAGCCACGTTGCCTATGACCCGACAGCCGCCGCCGCGCTCCTCGACGAGGCAGGCTATGCCGAGCGAGACGCGGAGGGATGGCGTACCGCCGCTGGTGGCGAGGGGCTCTCGCTGCGAATCGTCACTACATCCAGCGAGGGTGCGCCGGCAGAGCAGGCTGCGCAACTTGCGGCCGGGTTTCTGCAGGACGTCGGCCTGGATTGTCGCGTGGAACGGCTCGACCACCTCGATTATATCCGCCGCTCGCTGGCTAATCGCATACAGATTGCATTGACCGAGCGCGACCACATGCTTCTGCCCATCGTCGCGGAACACAAGCGTCTGCTCGCGGTAGGCGATATGCGCGACGCGTGGGCGGGAGCGTACTTGCATCATCGCCTCTATGGTACGGACCATCCCGACTATATTGCCGTCGAGCCGCCGGAAGGGCATTGGATACGAGCATACTGGGCACTATGGGATGAGATCGGCATCACGGTGGATGAACAGGAGCGCGACGCGCTCTACGCGGAGGTTCTGGCACTGTGGCGCAGAGAGATCCCGGTGATCGGCCTCCTGGGCGAAGCGCCCCAACCGCTCGTGGTGTCCGCGAACCTGCGCAACGTGCGAACCGATCTGCCGTATGACCTGCAGACCGGCGGCCTGGCGCTCCTGGCGCCTCAGCAGCTGTACTGGGAGCCCCACGAGTACCGCGCTGTGCCAACCCCCACGGGCGGGAGCCTCTCTCGCAAAGAGTAGGCCGATGTGTGCCCCGGCGACCATCGCCGAGACCGCGGCACTCACCGGGCGGTGGCGGAAGGCCCTGCGCCTCCTGGTGGAAGGGCGGACGGACGAGGAGATCGCCGCCGCGGTGAACGTCACCAGCCGGGCGGTGCGCTACACGCTGCGCGCCCTGTGTGATGCGCTGGCGGTCGATGGGCGCGTGCTGGCGGCGGCGCGCGCCGTGCGGCTCGCGCTGGTGGATTGAGGCGAACGGCGCGCCGTGGGAAACTCTTCCGGAAGCGGAAGAGAGAAGTCTTCCGGGATTGACCTTCCAACAGCCTGCGGATTCTGCTAGAGTCGAGATGGCACCGTCTGAACGCGTGCAGCGCAGCATCCGATGATGATCGTATACAGCCTTCTGGGATCAACGCTGGCGCGCCGGAGACTGCCAAGCGTGAGCTGTGCTCGGGCAACCTTGCACAAGCCGAGCAGACCCTAATGACGTACTGCCGAGCACAGGAGCGTAACCCTCGCGTTTGGGACTACATGGACAGCTACACCCTAGCCTGATACGCAGGCCAGCGAGCCATCTCCGAGCAGACACGAGGAGGCATGATGCCCGTTTCGCGACGTGCGTTTCTCCGTCTGGTGGGCGTCGCCACGGCGCGAACCCTGGCGGCCTGCTCGCGCCCGGCAGAACCGACCTGCGGGATCGTGCCCACACCGGTCCGGGGCGTCCGCCAGACCGCTCCGCCCGTCGCTGCCCCGGTGCCCACCCCCACGCCGGCTCTGCCCCCATCCCGCCATCAAGAGGCGCCGGACCTGCAACGTCTCGTCCAGGCGGGCGAGCTGCCCCCGGTGGACGAGCGCCTGCCCAGCCTGCCTCTGGTGCTGGAACCCAACGGCACGGCGGGTGCCTACGGAGGCGCACTCCGCTCCTCCTACCGCCGCCAGTGGTCCGATAATACCATGGAGATGATCGTGGGCGTGGGGCTCGAGCTCGACCGACTCTGCTCCGAGCGGCTACTGGCCTTCAATCGCGACCTCACCCTGCGCCCCAACCTTTGCGAGTGGTGGCAGATCAACCCGGAGGGCACCGAGCTGACCATCCGGCTGCGGGAGGGACTATGCTGGTCCGACGGGTCGCCCTTTACCACCGAGGATGTGCGCTTTTACCTGGATCACCGTCCCGGCGCTCGAGCGGCTGGCGACGAAGTGCCGACGCCCGACGACTATACGATCATATTCCGCTGGCGGGAGCCCAATCCGGATGCAGTGGTCGACTACGCCCTACGCGACTGGTACCTCCCTTCCGCCTACCTTCGCCCGTTCCACGCCGATTTCGCGGACCGCGCGGCGCTCGACGACCTACTGAGCCAGCAGGAGGGACCCATTACCTGGCAGAACCTCTTTGCGGAAAAATCGATGTGGCAGCTCAACCCCGAGTGCCCTGTGCTCGGCCCCTGGCGGCTGGCCCTTGACTCTCCCCCGGGACAGATCGTGTTGCAGCGCAACCCCTACTTCTGGCAGGTCGACCCCGATGGCCGTCAGTTGCCTTATGTGGATCACGTGGTGCTGCGCGAGTATGCCGAAGACGAGACCTTTCGCATGTGGCTGGTCAACGGCGAGCTGGACTATCAGGCCAACGGCCTGAGCACCGCCGACTATGGTTGGCTGCAGGAGCACGCGCTGGATGGCGAATACCGAGTGTACCTCTCGCCCAGCACCCGGCACCTGACCCTGCAGCTCAACCTCGCCGTGGCCGATGAGTCGCTACATCGCTTCGCCAACAGCCTGCTCGTGCGCCAGGCGCTCATGCTAGCCATCGACCGCGAGGAGCTCAACACCCTCCACTACTACGGCCTCTGCACGCCACGCCAGTTCAGCCCAATCAGAGCATCCGCCCATTACTACGAGCGCCTGAGCACCGCCTTTGTGGAGTATAACCCGGCGCTGGCCGACCAGCTCCTGGACCAGGCGGGCTACGCCCAGCGAGACGATAAGGGGTATCGCCTGCACCCGGACGGCACGCGGGTGGCCTTTGAGGTAGTGGGAGCGACACTGACGAACACCGCGGACGACGATGCCGCGATGCTCGTCTGCGACTATCTCGGCCAGGTGGGGATCGAGGCTACCTACCGGCGGGTGGAGTGTGACGTGCTGAGCCGACTCACGCGGGAGAACGGGATCCAGGCGGCCTGGATGGGGAACGACTTTCCGCTGCTGTTGTGGGAGGCGTGGTGGCCCCTGGCCGGTTACGGCAGGCAGCCGCAGCCCTGGGCCAGCGGCTATGGCCACTACTGGTATCCCGCCACCGAGGGAGTGGCGCCCCCCGACGAGCACTGGATCTACGCCCTGTGGGATGCGGTGGATGCCATGCGCGCAGAGGCAGATGAGGTGCGCAAGCAGGCCCGCTTCCGAGAGGTGCTGGACATCTGGGCGGACCAGGTTCCCCTCATCGGCGTCCTCGGGGAAGCGCCCCAGCCACAACTGGTGGCCAATGGCCTGCGCAACTTCTTGGAGGGCTTGCCCTATGACCCGCAGCTACGTGGGATGCACCTTCAGTACCCGCAGCAGCTGTTCTGGGATAGACCCGAGGCACATCGCTACGCTCCCTGATGTCGGAGGTGGTCCGTCCAGTGATCGGTTCCCGCGGTGACCATGGAGGCAGCGGACCGGCTGGCGCGCCCGCCGCCTCGGGCGCCAGCATCCTCCGCAGCCTCTCCCGCGCCCTGGCCCTCCTGTGGGCCACCCACCGCGCCTACACGCTGCTCCTCGTGGCTCTCACCGCCCTCAGCGGCCTCCTGGCGCCGGCGCAGCTGGCGCTCGGGCGGCTGCTCATCGACGCCGTGGCCCGCTTCCTGCCCAACGCCCCGGCCGCCGGACCCGCCGCGGTGCGCGGGCTGCTGCTCCTGGTAGGCGCGCAGGCGGGGGTCATGCTCTTCGGCGCCCTGCTCGGCGCGCTGGGGGGGGTACGTGCAAACCGTCCTGGGCGACCTCCTCGGCAACCACGTCACCCTGCAGGTGATGGCCAAGGCCTGCCAGATGGAGGTGGCCCGCTTCGAGAACCCCGCCTTTCACGACCGATTGCAGGCCGCCATCCAGGAGGCGGGGCACCGGCCGCTGCAGATCGCCGACGAAGTGCTGGCCATGGGGCAGCGAGGGGTGACGCTCTTTACGGTGGTGGGGCTGCTCGCGGCCTACGACGCCCGCCTGGTGGCCCTGGTGCTGGCTGCTGCGCTGCCGGCCTTCCTGGTGCGCGCCCGCCTGGGGCGCCTGGCCTACGGCGTGCGCCGGGCGCGCATCCCCGAGCAGCGCCGGCAGTCGTACCTCGGCAGCCACCTCACCTCGCCCTACTCGATCAAGGACGTGCGCCTCTACGGCCTGGAGGACCTCTTTCGCGCCCGCCACCAGGACCTCTTCCAGCGCTTTTTCTCCGAGAACCGCGCCCTGGCCGCCCGGCAGGTGGCGGCAACCCTCCTGGCCACCGCCACCGGCGCCGCCGGCACCCTGGCCGGCTACTGGCTGGTGTTCGACCAGGCCGCCCGCCGGCCCCTCACCATCGGCGATTACACGCTCCTGGTGGGCGCCATGGCCACCGCCCAGGGCGCCTTTGGCGCGCTCCTCGGGGCGCTGGCGGAGCTGCGCACCGAGTGCCTCTACCTGGATAACCTCGCCGAGTTCCTCGCCCTGCCCGCGCCGGAGGAGGCCGCGGGCCGAGAGTGGCAGGCGCCCATCGAGCGGGTGGCCCTGGAGGGCGTCTCCTTTCGCTATCCCGGCACCGAGCGCCTGGTGCTCCGCGACGTCTCCTTCGAGGTGCGCCGCGGCGAGGCGCTGGGCATCGTCGGCCTGAACGGCGCCGGCAAGACGACGCTCATCAAGCTCCTCTGCCGCCTGTACGAGCCGACCGCCGGCCGGGTGCTCATCAACGGGGAGGACGCCACCGCCTACACCCCCCGCTCGGTGCAGCGGCGGGTGGCGGCTCTCTTTCAGGATTTCGGCGTGTTCAGCCTCACCGCCGGGGAGAACATCGCCATCGGCCGGGTGGACGATATGGACGATCGGGACGCTGTGGAGGATGCCGCCGAGATGGGCGGGGCGGCCGCGCTCATCGACGGGCTGCCGGAGGGATACGACACGCTCATCGGCCGCGCCTTTCGGGGGGGCGTGGCGCTCTCGGGCGGGGAGCTGCAGCGGCTGGCCCTCGCGCGGGCGCTCCGCCGCCGGGGCGACCTGTTGATCCTCGACGAGCCGGCCGCCGCACTGGACGCCGTCGCCGAGGCGGGGCTGTACGCGCGGCTGCTCGAGGACCGGGCGGAGCGGATCACGCTGCTCGTCTCGCACCGCCTGCCCACCACGCGCGCCGCCGACCGCATCCTGGTGCTCAAGGCAGGCGCCATCGTGGAGGAGGGCGCCCACGAGGAGCTCCTGGCGCAGGAGGGCCTCTATGCGCGCCTGTACCGGGCGCAGGCCCAGCGCCATCGTTCCGCCGCGCCTGCGGGCGTCGCCTAGGGAGAGCGCCGGCCGTTTGCGCGGCGGACCGCGTCCGCGCGGCAGGAGGAGTGATGCTTACCTCTATACGCCAACCACGGTCCCTGAACACGCCGCCGCCTCGCAAGAGCCCGCCGAGCTCACCGAGTTCGGCGCGGATCGCCTGGCG
The DNA here is from genome assembly GCA_012513595.1 of Chloroflexota bacterium. Next base: position 296 of record JAAZBY010000026.1, on the reverse strand, counting down.
CTCTGCCTCCAGCGCGCCTGACCGGTGATGGACGCTGCGCAGCGAAGCATCTGGACCCGTCGCCGGCTCGAGCGCCTGGCGATCGTGGCCAGCACGGCGCTCGCCCACGCCGCCTGGCTCGAGGCGCTCTCACGTGCCCTTCTCGTCCATCCCCTGACCCGCCCGACGGGGATCCGGCTGCCCGGGTGGGCGATCGCCGCCCTCCTCATCGGCGGCCAACTCCTGGGCGCCGCCCTCGCCCGCCGCTCGCACCAGGCGTTGGCCTATATCGGGGTGGGGCTGGCGGCCGCAGCGCT
>JAAZBY010000266.1 GCA_012513595.1 Chloroflexota bacterium | reverse complement strand
GACCGCATCGCGGTGCTGTACGAGGGGGAGATCATTGCCGTGGTGGACGGCCCCACGGCGACGCGGGAGCAGGTGGGCCTGCTGATGGCGGGGGTACGGGAGGGGGCCGCGGAGGCCTAGCGCGGGGGCGGCGAGCCACCCGTTGTCGTCCCGAGCGGAGCGAGGGACCTCGTCCCAGAATCACGTCTTCGCCTCACTTTGCCGGCGTTCTCCGCTCGCAGCAGGGGGGCTCGCCGCCCTCAGACCCCCGGGGTTCCGCCCGGGGACGGGCGGGAAACCCCGGGGGTCGTGACGCCGCCGTCCGGCCGCCCCCGCCGCCGCAGCCCCGGAGCAGGCTATGATCGTCTACGACGTCCAGCGCCTTACCAAGCGCTACCCCGGGCAGGCGCACCCCGCCAACGATGACCTCTCCCTCCAGATCGTCGAGGGGGAGATCTTGGGCCTGCTGGGCGATAACGGCGCCGGCAAGACCACCCTGGTCCGCCAGATGGTCAACCTGCTGCGGCCCACCTCCGGCGCCATCACCCTCTACGGCCGGCCCCTGGCCGCCGACCCGCTGCGCGTCCCCGCCACGGTCGGCTACATGCCGCAGGATTCCGCCGCGCTGAACAACCTCACCGTCGCCGAGGCGCTCTACTACACCGCCCACCTGCGCGGCCTCACCCGCGCCGACGCCCTCCGCGAGCGGGACGACCTCCTGGAGCTGTGGGGCCTGGGGCCGCTGCGGGGCGCCTATTCCACGCGCCTGTCGGGCGGCGAGCGCCGCCTCTTGCGGCTGGCCGTGGCCACCGCCGGGCGCCTGCCCGTCCTGATCCTCGACGAGCCCACCAACGACCTCGACCCCCTGCGCCGCCGCCTGGTGTGGGAGGTGCTGCGCCGCCTGAACGCCGAGCGCGGCACCACCATCTTCTTTATCACCCACGACGCCGTCGAGGCGGAGCGGATCGTCCAGCGGGTGGCCATCCTGCGCGCCGGGCGGCTGGCCATCTCGGGCCGGCCGGCCGACCTCAAGCGCGCCGTGGACCGCAAGATCCGCCTGGAGCTGCACTATGCCTCCGAGCGCCCCCCGGCCCTGGCCGACCATGCGGGGCTGCGCATCGTCCAGCCGGGGCGGGCCGTGGTGCTCCTGGACCGCAGCGAGGTCAGCGCCGTCCTCGAGGGGCTGGACCTGGAGGCCATCGACGACTTTAGCCTCTATTCTGCGACGCTGGAGGACCTCTATGTCCACTATGCCACCACGTCCTGAGGCGGGCGCGCCCCCGCCGCCGCGGGCAGGGCTGCCCTGGCCGGCGGAGATGTGGGACCTCCTGCGGATGGAGCTCACCAACTGGCGCTGGGAGTGGCGCAGCCTGTTGATGACGGCCACCCTGTCACCGTTGATCAGCGTGCTGGGGCTGGGGGTGTTCGCGCGGGATTCAGGGGGTGAGGCGCTGGTCTACGTCCTGACGGGCAACATGGTCATCTCGCTGATGTTCGGCAACCTGCACAACGCCCAGAGCCGCTTCTGCTT
>JAAZBY010000265.1 GCA_012513595.1 Chloroflexota bacterium | reverse complement strand
CCGCGACGCCTTCATGGGCTCTGGCGCCGGGCATCAGGTGCTGCTGGTGGTCCCCAGTTTGGACCTGATCGTGGTGCGCTTCGGCGAGTGGCTCGGGCACGACCCGGATTCCGACTCCTGGGCCGACCTGCGCCGGCACCTGGCCGCCCCCTTGGTCGACACCCTCATCGACCAGGCCGAGGACGACTGGGCCGCCGCGCCCTGCCCGCGCTCGACGGCCATCCGCCGGGTCACGTGGGACGCGCCGTCGACCATCGTGCGCAAAGCATACGATTCGGACAACTGGCCCGTCACCTGGGCCCGCGACGGCCACCTGGTGACGGCCTATGGCGACGGGCAGGGGTTTGAGCCGTTCACGGGCGTCAAGCTCGGGCTGGGGTTCGCCCGGGTGGCGGGCACGCCGCCGCGCTTTGCGGGGCACAACGTGCGCTCCGCCAGCGGCGAGAACCTCGGCATGGGCGCCCGCGGGGCCAAGGCGAGCGGCCTCCTGGCGGCCGGCGGGGTGCTGCATATGCTCTGCCGCAACGCCGGGAACGCCGTCTTGGCCTGGTCAGAGGATGGCGCCCGCACCTGGCAGTGGGCCGGCTGGCGCTTTACCGAGAGCATGGGCTACCCGACCTTCCTGAACTATGGGCAGGGTAACGCCGGGGCGCGCGACGAGTACGCCTATGTGTTCTCGAGCGATAGCGACTCGGCCTACGTGCCGGCGGACCGCTTTATCCTGGCGCGGGCGCCGCTGGAGCACCTGAAGGAGCGGGAGGCCTGGAGCTTTTTCGTGCGGCTGGACGCGGCGGGCGCGCCGGTGTGGAGCGCCGACGTTGCCGCGCGGGGCGCCGTGTTCACGCACGCGGGGGCCTGCGCGCGGTCGAGCGTGGCGTACAACGCGGCGCTGGGGCGGTATCTGTGGTGGCAGAACGTGCCCCTGCCGGGCGGAGAGGTGGACACGCGCTTTCGCGGCGGGTTCGGGCTGTACGAGGCGCCGGAGCCCTGGGGCCCCTGGCGGGCGGCCTACTATACGACGGCCTGGGACGTGGGCCCCGGGGAGATGGGCGTCGTGCCGACCAAGTGGCTCTCCGCGGACGGCCGTGAGGGCTGGCTGGTGTTCTCCGGCCACGACTGCTTTTCCGTCCGGCGGTTTGTGCTAGAGGTGGAACAGGATTGACAGGATATCAAGATTGACAGGATTTACAGGATTTACAGGATTAGGACACAGATAGAAGGAATACCCGTCGGGGAGTCCTGAAATCCTGTTAATCCTGTAAATCCTGTCTATCTTGTCTTTCCTGTCAGCCCACCGCTCCTGCTCCTGGAAGGCGGGGGCACTCTCTTCCGGGCGGAGGGCTCGCCGCCTGTAGACCCCCGGGGTCCCGGGCGAGGCAGCCGCACGACCTGAAGGAGGAGGAGGGGAATACAGGATTTGCAGGATTATAGGATTTGCCCACAGATACTCCTGTTATCTGCGTCTTAATCATGTGAATCCTGTCAGTCCTGTCTTTCCTGTCAGGCCTACCGCTCCTGCTCCTGGAAGGCGGGGGCACTCTCTTCCGGGCGGAGGGCTCGCCGCCTTTAGACCCCCGGGGTCCGGGCCGTCTGCGGCCCCAAGACCCCGGGGGTCGTGAAGCGGAGGGTTCGGCGGCTAGCGGGCGGCGGAGGCCGGGAAGGTCACGTCGGCCGGCATCCCCGGCTTGAGCAGGTGCCCCGGGTTGGCCACCGCGATCTTGACGGCGTAGACCGTCGCCTTGCGCCCCGCCTCCGTCTGCACGTTGCGCGGGGTGAACTCGGCCTCGTCGGCAATGTGCACCACCGTCCCGCCAAAGGCCTGCGCGGGGTACGAGTCCACCGTCAGCGAGACGCGGTCCCCCAGCAGCACCCGGCCGTAGCGGTCCTCGGGGAGGTAGACGGCCAGCTCGAGCGTATCCAGCGGGGCCACGCGCATCACCGTGCCGCCGGCCACGGCGATCTCGCCGGCCTCGAGGTT
>JAAZBY010000264.1 GCA_012513595.1 Chloroflexota bacterium | reverse complement strand
GGGAGTCGGGCGCGAACGCTTCCTCTTCCGCCCGTACCACGTCGGCAAAGTAATCTCGTGCCGGCGGTTGCGCCTGTGGTTCGGGTGCCGGGACGGGTTCCGGCTCCGGTCGCACCCACTCGGGGCGCAAATCCTCAGGCGCCTCCCCGTATTTGGCCTCGTAACGGTCCAACGCCTTGCGGTAAAGGGCCAGGCCTTCCTCCGACAACTTGCCATGTGCGTGCGCGCCCGCCCCCGCCGGGAATAGTCTACGCAGCGAGAGTTCGTCTGACACCTGCTCCTGTGCCCGATGCAGGTCCTCCTCGCTGCCGAACTTGGCAACGTCCAGCGCCGTTGCCTTCTGGCGCACCACCGCGCCCACGATCTCGCCATTGTGCCGCACGATAATCGGTGGCCCGTCGTGTGCCGGGTTCAGCAAGAACTCGGCGCCGGGGTAGCGTCGCAGCAGGAAACCCAGTGATGCGGCGTCCGCGCCCGCAGGGGTCCGGTCGGGCAACACGCCCACGGCCGTATTCTTCGTCTCCCCATAGCCCAGCCAGTACACCGGCTGCCCCAACTCGGGCGGGATCAGGTGCTCGGCGTCTATCACGGCCAGGTCCGCCCAGTCGCTGGGCACCTTGTCGGCCTCGCCCACGGCTATCAGGTAGCCATCGGTAAAGCCCTCCTGCCCGGCGAACGTCACCGGACGCAGATTCACCACGTCGGGCCGCGACTTGCGCCGACTCGCCGCGCCCAACTGCTGCCGATTCTGCGTTAGCCCCTCGACGGGTTCAGCGCCGGCCAGCATGTCGCCGATGCTCGCCCGAGGCGTCTTCTTGACGGGCTCCGGCGCGGGTTCCGCCGCAATCTCGGCCAGTCGCTTGCGGAGTTGCGCCACGGTGGGCGTACTCTCGGCGTGCCCACCCTCGGGGCGGAACATGGGCATCAGCACGGCTACCGGCGTATCGCCTCGGTAGAACGCTACGGCCTGCATAGGCGAAATGCCCCGCACGCTGTCCCACTTGGTCGCCGTTTTGAGCAGCCCCGCACGGCGCACGTCGAGCAGGTACAGGCGGTCCTCGGCATCCGCTAGGTACAGATAGTCGTCATCCAGCCCCAACACTTCGAGCGGCTTGGTGGCGTCCCGTACCGTTTCATCGAACGTCCTTTGGCCGCTCGACTGTTCGGCGCGCCGCCCCTGTGGCCTAGCGGCAATGCGCTTGAGGGTGGCGTTGTCGGGCGCCGCCTCGGTGTCAATGACCACATAGCCATCAGACAGGTAGCGGCCCGGTTGCAGGATGTTCTCTGCCCATATGGCGTAACCCCTGCTGCGTAACTTGTCGGCAGGTTGCAACGCCTCCAGTCGCTCGGCGGTGGGGTCGTCGGGCATCTCGTCGGGAGCCAACTCACTGCGGTCATCGGCGATCTCTCGGGCGACCTCGGCATCGGTAGCGTCGGCGGGCGGCGCCAAGTCGGGGTAGTCGGCTAGGACCTCGGCGGGCACGGGCTTGCCTTCGGCCAGAGCATCGGCAACCACTGCACGATGCGCGTTCTGCATAGTGCGTAGGCCACTAGGGCTGTACCCAATGGAGGGGCCGGTATAGAGCCCCTGTTCCATGATGTACTTCACAAAGGCCGTGCCAGCTCCCTTGCCTCGGTACGCCTCCATAATGCCAAGGTCCATGCCGGTATACTCGCCAACGGGGCTCCATTGGCCCAAAGCCCCCGCCTGCGGTCGCCCGTTGTCATCGAGATACCGCGCCATCAGTAGAACGGCAGGGGATGCGCCGGACTCGTCTAGAGCCGCAGCAAACTCCATGCCGCCGCTACGATAGAAGGGAGCCGATACCGCTCCCGGCTCCACGCCCGTCATCCTGGCTTCCTCATTCCAGCCACTCGCGCTCAACTCCACACGCGGGCGCG
>JAAZBY010000263.1 GCA_012513595.1 Chloroflexota bacterium | reverse complement strand
GGCCTGGCGCGCGTTACGATGACCCGCGAGGAGCTGTACGCGACCGCCTCGCGCCAGATCGACGAGGCGCGGGCCATGATCACCACCCTGATGTCCGAGGGGATCATCGCCCCGGTTCCCGAGGAGTAACTGACGTCCTGTTTGGCCCGGCCGCTTGGGAGGGTATCGAGGTAAGGGCATGACCACGGCGCGCATTCGCTACCGCAAACAGGAATGGGAAGTGGCCAGCGGCATGACGGTGCGCTCGGCCATCGAGAAGGTGGGGCTCGACCCGCTGAACGTGCTGGCCCTGCGCGACAAGAAGTTGATCAACGACCAGACCATTCTGGAGCCGGGTGACGAGATCCGGCTGGTAAACGTGATCTCGGGTGGCTAAGGCGACGGGCGCCCAGATGAAGTGCGACATCTGCGGGCGCGTGGCGGTGATGGCCATGCCGCAGCACCGGCTGCAGCTATGCGAGGAGCACTATGTGGCCTGGGTGTCGCGCATGGTACAGCGGGCCATTGATCGGTACGGCCTGTTCACGCGCGAAGAGAGCATCCTGGTGGCCGTCTCGGGAGGCAAAGATAGCCTGGCCCTCTGGGAGATCCTCATAGACCTCGGCTACCGGGCGGAGGGCTTGTACATCCACCTCGGCATCGCGCACGAGGGCTACTCAGACCTGTCCGAGGCCAAGGTGCGCGCCTTTGCGGAGCAGCACGGCGGCGCACCGTACCAGGTGGTCAACGTGGCCGACACCTATGGCCTGGGCATTCCGGCCCTGGCGCGGAGGAACAGGGTCAGCCGGCCCTGTTCGGTGTGCGGCACGATCAAGCGGCACGTCATGAACCGCGTGGCCTACGAGGGCGGCTTTGCGGTCGTCGCCACTGGGCACAACCTCGATGATGAGGCCGCGACGCTTCTGCAGAACACCCTCTCCTGGCAGGAGGGCTACCTGCGCCGCCAGGCGCCGCTGCTGCCGGCCGACCCGGCCGGCCTGGTCCGCAAGGTGAAGCCGCTCTACCTTCTGTACGAACGGGAGATGGCCGGCTACGCCCTGGTGCGCGGGGTGGACTATATTGAAGACGAATGCCCCCTGTCGGTAGGGGCCAAGACGATCCTGTACAAAGAGACGCTCAACACGCTGGAGGCGCGCTCTCCGGGCGCCAAGAGACGGTTCTACATGGAGTTCCTGCAGGCCAAAGCCAGGGGCCTGTTTGGTGAGGAGGTTGCTCACGTGCGACCGTTGCGTCCCTGCGCGCGCTGTGGCCAGCCGACCACGGCCGAGGCGCTGTGCTCCTTCTGTCGCCTCTGGGAGGCGCCACGATGACCGAGCCGAGCACGTGTCATCGGGCTTACCGCTTCTACGACCTGGTCATGGCGGGCTTTGTGGCCGTGCTGATGACCAGTAATGTCGCCTCGGCCAAGATCCTGGTACTGGGGCCCTTCACCTTTGACGGGGGTACCATCCTCTTCCCGGTGAGCTACATCTTTGGTGACGTGCTCACCGAGGTGTACGGGTATGCGCGGGCGCGCCGGGTGATTTGGGCGGGCTTTGCCGCCACGGCCATGATGGCCGCGGTCTTTGCCATCGTGGGGGCCTTGCCCCCCGACGCTTCCTGGGGTCTGCAGGAGGCCTACGAGTCAATCCTGGGCGTGACGCCGCGGATCGTGGCGGGCAGCCTGGTCGCCTTTTGGGTGGGCAGCTTTTCCAACTCGTGGGTTATGGCCAGGATGAAGGTCCTGACCGGCGGGCGTTGGCTGTGGATGCGCACTGTAGCGAGCACCCTGCTCGGCGAGGGGCTGGACACGCTCTTCTTCGTCCTCCTCGCCTTCTACGGGGTGCTGCCCAACGCGCTGCTGCCGGCCATCATCATCTCGAACTATGTGTTCAAGGTGGGGCTGGAGGCGGCCATGACCCCGGTCACCTACTGGGTAGTGAACGGGCTCAAGCGCCTGGAACACGAGGACTATTACGACCGTGACACGGATTTCAACCCCTTCCGGCTGGAGGCCTAGGTTCGCATCCTGGCCCGGTCGGTGTGGTAGGAAGGCAGGTCGTCGATGACGATCGAAGACATGGAAGAGCAGCCGGAGGTGTTCGGGCCGCCTGAGGGCGCCCCCGAGGGGGGCACGCCGCCCCACAGCGGCGAGAGCGCCCTGCCGCCGGGCCTGGCAATCGAAGAGGACTGGGGGGCTGACCACCGCAGCGGCTATGTGGCGCTGGTGGGGCGGCCCAACGTGGGCAAGTCCACCCTGATGAACGCCTGGGTCGGGGTCAAGCTGGCCCCCGTCTCACCCAAGCCGCAGACCACGCGCACCAACCTGCTGGGGATCCTCACCCGGCCGGAGGCGCAACTGGTCTTTGTCGATACCCCCGGCATTCACCTGCCGCGCACCCGCCTGGGCGAATACATGGTCCAGATGGCCGTGAGCACCCTGGCGGACGCGGACGTGATCGTCTTTGTCGTCGACGCCACCGAGCCGCCCGATGCGGGCGACCGCGAGGTGGCGGCCAAACTAGCCGGCCTGCCGGCGCCGGTGATCCTGGCCCTGAACAAGATCGACCTGATCACCGGCCAGCCGCTGCTCGAGCGCTGGGCGGCCTACCAGGCCCTTGGCGCGTGGGCCGAGATCATCGGCATCAGCGCTACCGAGGCCACCAATCTGGACGTGCTCCTGGAGATGGTCATCGCACGGCTGCCCCTGGGCCCCCGCTACTTTCCCGAGGAGCAGCTCTCTGACCAACAGGAGCGCTTCATGGTGGCCGAACTGGTGCGCGAGCAGGCCCTGCGCGCCCTGGAGCAGGAAGTGCCGCACGCTCTGGCCGTCGTGGTGGACGAGTTCAAAGAGCGTGAGAAGGGCGGGGTCTACATCGCGGCCAGCATCTACACGGAGAAGGACTCGCAGAAGGGGATCGTGATAGGCCAGGGTGGCCGCATGCTGCGGGAGATCGGCCGCCGTGCGCGGGAGGATATCCAGCGCTTCCTCGGCCAGAGGGTCTACCTGGATCTGTGGGTCAAGGTGCGCAAGAACTGGCGCAGCGACCCCCGCGCCCTGCGTTACTTTGGCTACGACGTGCCCGACGAAGGTTGACGAACCGAGGCGCCCGGCGGCCACAGGCCCGCGCCGCCGGGCGCCAGACTCTGCCTACAGATGCCGACTCGCCGGTCGGGCTAGGGGGTC
>JAAZBY010000262.1 GCA_012513595.1 Chloroflexota bacterium | reverse complement strand
GGCGCGCAGCAGGAGGTTGGCCCCCGCCCTGTCGGTGACGCCGGGGAGGTAGCCCACCTCAACCCGTCGGGCCCCGGCGGGGGTCTTGACCGCAGCGGAGGCCGGCCCCCAGTGGGCGCGGTGCAGGATGGGGTCCGCCAGCAGGCCTTCGGCGAGCGATTGCACCTCGCTCTCGCTCAGCGTCCCCGCCATAAAGTACACGTCCCGGCGTTCGACGCGCGTCACGCCCTCGACCCCCAGAGCAGCAAGGTCTTCGAGCGGGTAACGCGGCTCCCGCTCAGGGGCGAGAGGGATGATCTCGATACGGTAGACGTCTTTCACTGGTTCCCTCCGACAGACACCGAAGGACTTTATTGCGGACGTTTACGGGCGCAGCTGGTAGTTGGGCGCCTCTTTGGTGATCACCACGCTATGCGGATGGCTCTCGGCGTAGCTGGCCTGGCTGATCTGGACGAACTGGGCGTTACCGCGCAGGGCCTCGAGGTTCCCAGCGCCCACGTAGCCCATGCCCGACCGGAGCCCGCCAATCAGCTGGAACAGGACGTCAGACAGCCGCCCGCGGAAGGCCACGCGTCCCTCGATCCCCTCGGGCACCGTCTTGCCACTGGCGCGCTCGGCCCCCTGGTGGGCGGGGTCGTACTGGCCCGTGGCGTAGCGGTCGCGGCTATGGCCGCGCATGGCCGCGTCAGAACCCATACCGCGGTACTCTTTGAAGCGCCTCCCCTCAGAGATGACCAGCTCGCCCGGGCTCTCTTCCAGGCCGGCAAAGAGGTTGCCGAGCATCACGGCCCGCGCCCCGGCGGCCAGGGCCTTGACGATATCCCCCGAATAGCGAATGCCGCCGTCGGCAATGACCCCCACGCCCAGCTCCTCGGCCGCGCGGGCGCAACTCATGACCGCCGACAGCTGGGGCATGCCCACGCCGGCCACGATGCGGGTGGTGCAGATCGAACCGGCGCCCACGCCAATCTTGATCGCGTCTGCCCCGGCAGAGATCAGGTCGCGCGTTCCCTCGGGCGTCACCACGTTCCCGGCAAAGATCGTCAGGTCCGGATAGAGGCCGCGGATCTTTGCCACCGAGCGGAGGACCATTTCCGAGTGGCCGTGGGCCGTATCGAACGAGAGAACGTCGACCCCGGCGCCCACCAGGGCCGCAGCGCGTTCCAGCATGTCGGCGCCGACGCCGATGGCCGCCGCGCACAGGAGCCGCCCGCCCGCGTCCACGGCCCGGTTGGGGTAGTCGCGCTTTTTCTGAATGTCCTTCACCGTGATCAGCCCCCGCAGGTTGTAGTCGCTGTCAACCAGGGGGAGCTTTTCGATGCGGTGCTTTTGCAGGACGGCCTGGGCCTCTTCCAAGGTCGTACCGATGGGCGCCACGACCAGGTTCTCGGCGGTCATGAACTCGGTGACTGGCTTGTCATCCTCGTGGGCAAAGCGGATGTCCCGGTTGGTGAGGATACCCACCAACCGCTGCCCACTAGTGATCGGCACACCGGAGATATGGTAGTGCGCCATGATCTCCTTGGCCTCGGCGAGGGAGGCGGTGGGCGGCAGAGTGATCGGGTCGACGATCATCCCCGATTCCGAGCGTTTCACCTTGTCGACTTCGGCCGCCTGGCTTTCAATGGTGTTGTTGCGATGGATGACCCCGAGGCCCCCCTCGCGCGCCAGGGCAATGGCCATGCGCGCCTCGGTCACGGTGTCCATGGCGGCCGAGAGCACGGGCGCCTGGAGCCGGATCTTGGGCGTCAGCTGCGTGGACACGTCGAGCGTGGCCGGCAGCACCGCCGACCGCTGGGGCACCAGCAACACGTCATCGAACGTCAGGGCGCGAACCCAATCGAGATCGATGCTGGACACAGGCCCTCCTCCTGCCAGAAATAAGGTTCGCCCACCCCTAGCAGGGGCAGGCGAATCGGGTTACGGACTCTTATTGGCCAGCGGAGCGTGATGGTGTCGTAACGCTCCGCGCATACCGAGATAAAGGCGATGGGCACCTCTAGCATGCCTGAGACCCTGGTGCTCTCCTCCCGAGACGGACGCGGGAGGTCTCCGCAGCGTCTGGCGGCACTGACCTCCTCTTGCCAGCCAGGCATCGTCTCGTGCACATCGACCTTTTGGGAACGTACGCCCCCGGAGGCGATCAGGCCACCCCTGGGCATCGGGTTGTTGATGGTGGCGATATGGCGGGCAGAATGCCTGCCCTGGCACCGCGTCACCACGTCGATCCGTTCCGCAAGGTGATCGACGATCTTGCCCCTGCCCTCGTCGCCCCCCTGGGCTCCGACCCTCACGATGGCGGGCATGCACCTCTCCTGACTCGCAAAGCCGTGGCACTACCTCTCTACGCGGCCGGGCCCCGGGTATGTCTTCGCCCTTGACCCGAAAAGAACTGGCGCCCCCTCAACCCGGTAGGATCCTACCCGAGGAGACGCCTCCGTCTGCCCATGCCACTCGTTATTGAGCAGCTGCCTATCCCTAGTATAGCACACGGGCCCGCCAGTGGCAACCAGACGCGGCAGAACGCGCCGTGCCGCCTTTTGGCGGGCGCCGTGGCGTCGCTCACTCGTACGACACCTCATAGTCCAGCGGGACGATCTCGATCCAGCTCTGGCCAGGCAGCAGGGGGAACTCGTTCCCCTCGGCGTCATAGTAGCGGATGAGGGCGCCGTCCTCGCCCCGTTCCCAGGTCAGGTCAAACACCTGGCCATCGCGGGCGATCTCGGCCCGCCCAGAGCCGGTCAGCACGATGTCGATGGCCGTGGAGCCCAGGGTATCCTCGACGATATCGGTCCGCTTGTGCTCGGTATACAGGACGATGACGTTCGCGGCGCTGAGCTGCTTGCCCGTCAGGCCGTCGGTATGGGGCATTCCGGCCACCACGCGGAGGAACTTGTTCGCGTCGGCGTCGTAGGTCCAGCGCGTCCGCGCCTCGTACGGATAGGGGATGCTGATCTTGGTCACCGGGCGGCCTCCCGCGGGGACCGCCTCGTCAAAGAGATAGCCGGCAATGGGGGTGTCCCGGTCGAGGTCCTTGGCCGCCAGGTACTCATGGACGTCCTCGGTTGAGGCGTACATGCGGCCACGCCAGTCGTAGCCGGCCAGCAGACGGTAGGGCGCCGGGTGGAAGAACTGGTCCAGGTCCACAAAGGAGGCCTGCGAGATGAGCCAGCGGATCGGGTCACTGGCACCGGTGTGCACCAGGGCCGCATCGTACTGCGGGGCAACGCTCAGGCTGCTGAGGCGCGCACTGCGCAGCGGGCGCACGCGGGCTGCCTCCTCACCGAGAAAGATGCCGGTAAAGCGCGTCAGGCTCCAGCCCTCCATGATCTCCTCGATGACCACGTCGGCCGAGCCCAGGCCGTCCTGGGGCCGGATGTTGGGATCGTTCCCCACGCGAATGGCCAGGGGCCGGCGGCTCACCAGGGCCGGATCGCTCACCCGCAGGCCCGTCAGAGGGTTCACGTAGGGGTCCGGGGTCGCGGTGGGCTCCGGCGTGGCCGTGGGCTCCGGCGTCGGGGTGGCGGCGGGTGGCGGCGTAAAGGTCGGCCGGGCCGTCTGGGCCGGTTCGGGGTCGGCCGTGGGCGCTGCGGCCGCCTGGCTGGGGTTCCCCCGTCCACAGCCCGTCAGGGCCAGCAGGGCAAGGAGGAGTAGAACGGGCAGCAGAATGGGGGCCAGCGGCGTCTTGCGCATCGGTTGCTCCTGGGTGGCTGGTGCCGGAAGAATGGCGGCATTATAGCATAGCGCTCCCCCACCCGGAAACGCCTGCCGGACCGGCCCACGCCTGGACGGCCCCCCTCTGACGCGCTCCCCTTTTGACCTATCGCCCAACATGACTATAATAGCAGGTACAAATGAACAGGGTCCATGATTGCTGGGGGACCCCACCGGGCTGAGAGGATGGCGCAGGCCATCGACTCCTACCACCTGACCTGGATAATGCCAGCGTAGGGAAGCGTACCGCGCAACGACTGTCGACAGACCTGGCGCCGCTGGATGCTTCCGGCGGCGCTTCTGTTTACTTGGAGGGGTTGTCTTGCCATCGCACCACTCTGAACGCTCACCGCGCCACGCCGTCGTGGCGGCCAACGGCGAGTACACCCATCCCGAGCGGCAGGTCGCCCTCCTGCATGATGCCGACCTGGTCATCGCCGCCGATGGCGGCGCCAACTGGCTGGCGGCCATGGGCCTGGGGGCCGATCTCCTGGTCGGCGACCTGGATTCTGCCTCGCCCGAGGCGGTGCGCGCCCTCGAGGAGGGCGGCTGCCAGGTGGTCCGCCACCCGGAGCGCAAAGAAGCCACCGACACCGAACTGGCCCTGGCCGAGGCGGTGGCCCGCGGCGCCACGCGCATCACGGTGTTGGGCGCCATCGGCGGGCGCATCGACCACACCCTGGGGAACATCCTGCTCCTGGCCCTGCCCGGCCTGGAGGGGGTTGCCGTACGCCTGTTCGACGGCGTCTCGTACCTGTCGCTGGTGCGCGGGGAGGCCTGTGTCCGCGGGGAGAAGGGCGACCTCGTCTCGTTGCTGCCCATCGGCGGGAACGCCCACGGCATCCGTACCGAGGGGCTCGAGTATCCCCTGCGCGGGGAAACCTTGCGGCCGGGCCCCGCCCGAGGCATCAGCAACGTCCTCACCGGGCCGGAGGCACGCGTGTGGGTGGGCGAGGGCTGCCTCCTGATGGTGCACACTCCCCTGACAAACCTGGAGGGTCCGGCATGACGGGCGCGCGCCGCAACCCGTTCGCGAGCGCCGAGGTGGCCGGGGCCTACGATGCCTGGTTTGAGTCACCCCTGGGCGCCACGGTGGACCGCCTGGAGAAGCGGCTCATCGCCCGCCTGGCCGCGCCCCGCGCGGGCCAGAGCGCCCTCGACGTCGGCACCGGTACCGGGCACTATGCCGCCTACCTGGACGACCTGGGTCTGCGGGTGACGGGGATCGATGCCAGCCCCGCCATGCTGGAGGTGGCCCGCGCGCGCCCCTCCGACGTGGCCTGGCAGGAGGGGGACGCCGCGGCGCTGCCCTACCCGGCCGACTCGTTCGACCTGGTGCTCTCCGTAACGATGCTGGAGTTCGTCCCCGACCCGGCGGCAGCCCTCGCCGAGATGTACCGCGTGCTGCGCCCGGGGGGACGGCTGGTGGCCGCCGTTCTGAACGCGCGGAGCCCCTGGGGCCGCGCCCGCCAGCGTGAGGCGCTGGAGGCCGATACGCCCTTCCGGCGGGCGCACTTTTTTCAGCCCGGTGAGTTCGCCTCCCTGCTGGGCAGGTTGGGGCAGGCGGAATGGAGCAGCGCCGTGTTCCTGGGGCCCTACGGCGGCGGGCTACGCTACGCCGACCTGGTGGAGCGGCTCGGGCAGGCCTTCTGGCGCGGCCGCGGCGCGCTCCTGGTAGGGAGGGTGAGCAAGTGATCGGAGTCAGCGCGCAGGTCAGCCTGTATCCGCTGGGGCAGGGCGACCTCACCCCGGCGATCGAGGCCTTCCTCAGGGCCCTAGAGGGGCGCGGCCTTTCCTACGAGGTCGGGTCCATGAGCACCGTCCTGTGGGGCGATGACGAGGCCGTCTTTGCCGCGCTGCGCGAGGGCTTTGCCGCGGCCGCGGCCGCCGGCCAGGCGGTGCTGACGGTGACCGTCTCCAACGCCTGCCCCTGGCCGGCCGCCCCGCGCCCGGGAGGCGTATCATGACCGGGCCAACTGTCCGCGGTACCGCCCTGCGCCGGCGCCGCGCCGGGTGGCGCTCCGCCTCGCGCTGGCTGCCGCCCACGGCGCTGATCCTGGCCGTCCTGGCATTGTGGCAGTCGGCCACACGCCTCTGGCAGATCGACGCCTGGCTGCTGCCGGCGCCCACCGACATCGTCCGCGCCGGCGTGCAGGCCCGTGCCCTGTTGGCTCCCCACGTCTGGCAGACGGCCCGCGAGACGTTGTGGGGGTTTTCGCTGGCCCTGGCGGTCGGCCTCGCGCTCGGCTTTGTCATCGACCGCTGGGAGCTGGCGCGTAACGCCCTCTACCCGATCCTGGTCACTTCGCAGACCATCCCGACGGTGGCGCTGGCGCCTCTCCTGGTCATCTGGTTCGGCTACGGCATCTGGCCCAAGATCCTGGTGGTCGGCCTGATCTGCTTCTTCCCCATCGCCGTGAGCACGGCGGACGGGCTGCGCGCGGCCGACCCCGAGACGATCGC
This sequence comes from Chloroflexota bacterium, assembly GCA_012513595.1. The sequence goes on along the minus strand of JAAZBY010000262.1, from coordinate 116 downwards.
CCTGCTGCGCACCATGGGCGCCGGGCCGCGGCAGGTTTTTGCCAAGGTGCGCTTCCCGGGGGCCTTGCCGGTCATCTTTTCGGGCGTGCGGATCGCCATCACCTACAGCGTGGTGG
>JAAZBY010000025.1 GCA_012513595.1 Chloroflexota bacterium | reverse complement strand
TACCGGGAGGGCTCCCAGGAGCTGCTGCGCTACGTGGGATTGCAGGACCTGGACCGCCTGTACCGGGGCGCCCTGGCCGCCTGCCCGCAGCCAGACATAACGCGATCTATTCAGTAAGGTTCATTAGGGGGCGTTTCTCGTAGCCAGGGGTCTTGCCTGCCCCCCGCATGGGGGGAGCCCCTGACGCCCGCCCGGCCGCGAGGCTCCGCGCCGGCCTAGGGTCTTGCCGCGCGGCTTCGCGGTCCGCCGCGCAAGAGCGGCGCTGGGGCGCCGCACTCCATATCGGCCCGCCGCACACCCCGTTTTCATGCCTGCCGGTGTGCGGCCCGGCGCACGTGACGACTCCACATCGGCCCTCCGCCGCCCCCCCGGCCCGCCCTCTCTTCTCCGTGCGCTCCGTGCCTCGGTGGTGGAACCTCCGCCGGCCCCGGCCGGATGACAGGCCTCCCCAGGTATGCTACAATCGACACGGAATACCGTGCCGCGGCCGCGAGGAGAACATGCCTGCCACCGTTCCCGCCGGGCCAACGGGCAACGCCCCCATCGACCTCAATATCCTCCCGCCGGAATACCGCCCGCGCGGCACGCCGCCGGGCCTCTTGTGGTTCCTGCTGGCCGCCGCCCTCCTGCTGGCCACGCCCGTGGGCCTCTTCCTGGGCGCCCGCGGCGCCGAACGGCGCGCCGCCCCCTTGGCCACCGACGTGGCCCGGCTGGAGGCCGCCCGGCCCACGCCGCGCCCCGCCTCCGCCGAGGATGCCGCCCTCGCCGCCGCCCTCGCCCAGGCCCAGGAGGCCGCCACGGCCCTCTGCGCCGTGCGCCCCACCGCCCTGGCCGAGCGCGCCGACTGGCCCGCCGTGGCCACCGCCCTGGCCACGCGCGACCCCGCCCGCCTCACCATCACCCGGCTGGAGCAGTCGGGCGGTGAGGTCGTCGTGGAGGGCTATGCCGCCGCCGGCGAGGACGTGACGGCCTACGCCCAAGCGCTGGCCGCCTCAGGCGCCGTGCGCGGCGTCATCGTCGAAGAGCCCACCGCCCTGGCGGCCACCCTGCCGGGGTTGGCCCCCAGCGCCACGCCCTCGCCCACGCGGCCCGCCGCCTCGACCACGCCGACGGCCCGCGCGACGGCTTCGCGTCTCGCGACGGCCACGCCCTCTCCGACGCCGACGCGTACGCCGACCCGCACCGCCACCCCCATCGTCGACGTCTACGAGCCGGACGCTGACGCGCCGCCGCCGCTGACCCCCGGCCAGCCCCAGCAGCGCGCCTTTGGCGGGGCCGGCGACGTCGACCGCGCCGCGCTGCCCGTCAGGGCCGGTTATGTCTACCACGTCGAGACGGGCGAGCTGGCCCTGGGGGTCGATACGGTCCTGTCCGTCCTCGTCGACGGCGCCACCCATGAGAACGACGACGCCGCCCCCGGCGTGCGCTCCTCGGCGGTGGAGTTCCTGGCCCGCGCCGACGGCGTGGCCTCCGTCACGGTCACCAACAAGGGCCTGGCGGGCCCCGCCGCCGGCTACCGGCTGAGCGCCCGCGAGGTGCGCGCCGACGCCTACGAGCCCGACGATTACCGCCCCCGGCCCATCTCGCCCTGGGAGGTCCAGCAGCGCACCTTTTACCCGCACGGTGACGTGGACCGCGCCGAGCTGCCCGTCAAGGCGGGGCGCCTCTACACCGTGGAGACGCGCAACCTCGCCGTCGGGGTCGACACGGCCCTGTCGGTCTTGGTGCACGGGGCGCTTTACCAGAACGACGACGTCGCCTTTGGCGAGCGCGCCTCGCGGGTGGTCTTTGTGGCCCAGGCCGACGGGGTGGCCGGCATCACCGTCACCAACCTGGACCAGTTCGGCCCCGAGCGCTCCTACACGCTGACGGCCTGGGAGGCGCCGGCCCCCCTCACGCCGAGCCCCGCGCCGGCCACTCCGACGGCCGTGCCGCCGCCCACGCCCGCCTGCCAGGACGCTCACGAGCCGGACGACATCATCCCGCGGCTCATGGCCGTGGGGGAGTCGCGCCTGCACACCTTCTGCCCCGCCGGTGACCGGGACCGGGCCGTGTTTACCGCCAAGCCCGGCTATGCCTACCGCATCGAGACCACCGCCCTGGCCATCGGGGTCGACACGGTGCTCGAGGCGCAGATCGGCGCCACCCGGCTGACCAACGACGACCGCGCCCCCCAGAACCTCTCCTCGGCGCTGGTGGTGCACAACGCCACCGCGTCTGAGGCGCCGGTGTACATCACCGTGTGGAACAAGGGCTCCGACGGCCCCGCCGCCGCGTATACCCTCCTGGTGAGCGATGCCGGCGCCGGGGACGCCTACGAGCCGGACGACGCTGCGCCGGTGGCCATGGTGCCGGGGTCCACCCAGGTGCGCACCTTTTACCCGCCGGGCGACGTCGACCGGGTCACCTTTGTGGCCAAGCCGGGGCACCGTTACGCCGTGCACACCGTCTGCTCCGAGCGGCCGGTGGACACGGTCCTCACCGTGCGGCTGGAGGGGGTCGTGGCCTCCAACGATGACCGCCGCCCGGGGGACGTCTGCTCGTACGCGGAGGTGCAGAACGACGGGGCGCGCGAGGCCGTCGCCGAGGTCACCGTCTACAACGACGGCCCTTACGACCCGCTGGCCGTGTACACGCTGCACGTCGACGACCTGGGCGCCAGCGGCGCCGACGCCTTTGAGCCGGACGTGGCCTCTCCGCCGGCCCTGCCCCTGGGGGAGGCGCAGCGGCGCACCTTCTTCCCCGAGGGGGATATTGACCTGGCGGTCCTACAGGTCAAGGCGGGGCGCCGCTACGCGGTGAGCACCTGCGGGCAGGTCAGCATGCCGCCGGGGACGCCGGCGCCGCCGCCGGGGGGCGCGGCCGGCTGCCCGGCGCTGGGCGGCGGGGTGGACACGGTGCTGCTGGTGGGCGGGCCGGTGCGCGGCTGCACGCCGGGGGGCTGCCAATCGGACGATGCGGCGCCCGGCAGCGGCCGGCTGAACTCGCGGGTGGAGTTTGACGCCTCCGCCGACGGGCGGGCCACCGTGACGGTCTACAACAAGGGCGCCTTTGGCATGGGTCAGATCTACTACATCCTGGCCGAAGAGATCGGCCCGGCCAGCACGCCGGTGGCCCGCGGGGCCGCGCCGGGCGGCGCCGCGGCCTCGCGGCCCTGGCTCACATCCGCATCTTCCTCCCCTCTCTCGCCGGGGAGCAGTGCCGCTTCGGCATCCCTCTCCCCTCTCTCGCCAAGCTCAGTCCACTGGGCCGGGAGAGGGGCCGGGGGTGAGGGTCTCTCCGCCGGCGGCGAGGCTCCCTCCGCCGCAAGCTACTCGCTCGCAGCAGCGAGGTCCCTCGCCCTCAGACCCCCGGGGTTCCGCCCGCCGTCTGCGCGGTCTGCCGCGACGTCTGCGCGGTCTGCCGCGACGTCTGCGCGGTCTGCCGCGACGTCTGCGCGGTCTGCCGCGACGTCTGCGCGGCAGACCGCGAACTCGCGCGGGAAACCCCGGGGGTCAAGAAGCGCTTTCGCATCCTCCTCCCCTCTCCCGCCAAGCCCAGTCCACTGGGCCGCGAGAGGGGCCGGGGGTGAGGGTCCCGCACTCTTCTTCCGCCTGCGCCTGGTCCTGACGGAGGCCGCCCCATGAGCGCCCTACGCGACCGCCCCCTGGCCCAGCTGGCCGCCGGGCTCTTCCTGGTCGGCGCGCTGGCCGCCAGCATCGTCCTGGGCCTGCGCCTGGGCCGCGCCCTGGGCGCCGAGCGGGACCTGCGCGCCCGTTACCAGGCCGCCGCCGCCGCCGCCGAGCGCCCCTACGCCGTCCAGGCCCGCGAACAGCTGGCCGCGGCCCAGGGGGAGGCGGCCTCCTGCGCGGCCGGCCTGGCTTTGCCCACGGACGTCGACGCGGCCCTGGCCGACCTGCGCGCCCTGGCCCTCGCCGAGGGCCTGGACCTGACGGTGACGCCCGTCGGCGCGGGCGGGTCGGCCAGGGCGACCGGGCCGGACGGCTCCGCGGCCCCCTGGGAGGAGCAGCGCTACCTCCTCTCCGCGCGGGGGGGCCTGGAGGGGCTGCTGGCCCTGCTGGCCGCCGCCCAGGAGGAGGGCGCCGCCTTCCGCCTCGAGGAGGTGGCCATCATGGCCGCAGAGGCGGCGCCGGCCGCGGAGGCGGCGGCCGACACCTATTCCCTGCGGGCCACGCTGACGGTCATCACCTCCGGCTGGGCCGCCGACGCCGACCGGCCCCAGGCCGCCGCGCGCCCCGATCGCGTCGCGCCCGCGCAGTCCGCTCGCCAGTACCGCCCGCCGACGGGCCAGGAGTAAGCGCCATGGATCATCGGACCGTCCCCCTCAGAGCCCTGTCGCCCCGCCGGCGCCGGCCGCTCCGCGCGCTCGGCCTCCTGGCCCTGGCCCTGGGCCTGGCCGCTTTGGCCGCCGCCGTGGCCGGCCCCTTGGCCCGCCCGGCCCTGCGCGCCCAGGCCAGTCTGCCGACCCTGGCGCCCACCGCCCGCAGCACGCCGCTGGCGCCCGCCGCCACGCTCCCGCCTGGCGGCGGCCAGGGGCTGTTTGCGGCCGCCTCGGCCACCAACACCGCCACGCCCACGGGCTGGAGCCCCTCCCTCGACGAGCTGACGCGCCTCATGGAGGCGGCCTGGAACGCCCAGAACTGGCCGGAGGTGCTGCACCTCATCGACCGCATCGTCGCCATCGACCCCAACTATGGCAACATCCAGGAGCGGCGCTACTTTGCCTACGTCAACTATGGCTACGCCCTGATGACCTCGGCGCGCTGCACGGAGGCGCAGTGGGCCTTCGGGCAGGCCCTCCTGGTGCGCCCCGCCGGTGAGGAGGCCAAGATGGGGCTGGAGCTCCTCGGCCGCTACTGCCCCACCCCGACGGCCACCACCACCGGCACCGGCCCCACGGCCACGCCGCCCTGGCAGCCCCTCACGCCGACGCCCACCGCCCCCGCGGCGCCCCCCTCGGCGACGGCCTACGTCGTCCAGCCGGGGGATACCCTCTACGGCCTGGCGCGCCGCTTCGGCACCACCGTGCAGGCCATCATGACCGCCAACGGCATGACCAGCACCTACCTGCGCGCCGGGCAGACCATCACCATCCCCGCCGGCGGCGGCACGGCGGCCGGTTCGCCGCTGGTGCACATCGTCCAGCCCGGCGAGACGCTCTCCTCCATCGCCCAGGCCTACAACACCACGGTGTGGGCCATCATGTCGGCCAACGGGCTGACGTCGCACACCATCTATGCCTACCGGGCGCTGTTCATCCCCGTGGCGCCCGCCGGCGGGCTGACGGCGCACATCGTCATGCCCGGGGAGACGCTCTACACCATCGCCCAGCGCTACCACACCACCGTGGCGCTCCTGATGATGGCCAACAACCTGACGGACTATGCCATCTATGTGCATCAGCCGCTGATCATCCCACCGGCCGGCTGGAGCGGCTGGCCGCCCCTGGCGCCGGGGTCGCACTCGCGGACGCACCTCGTCGTCCCCGGCGACACCCTGTCGGGCATCGCCCGGCAGTACGGCGTGACGGTGGGGGCGCTGATGTCGGCCAATGGGCTGTCGTCCTCGGCGATCTACGCCGGCGACACGCTGCGGATCCCGTAAGGCCATGGCAGACGCTGAGCGCGCGCCGCGCCGCGGCACCATTACCACCCTGACCCTGGAGACGGGCGAGGCGCGCTACCTGACGGTGCGCCAGGGGCGGGTGGCCGGCTGGGGCAGCATCGCCCTGCCGGCCGAGGCGGTGGAGGCCAGCGCCGTGCGCGACGCGCCGGCCGTGGCCGAGGCGCTGGACTGCCTCTTTCGCAAGCGCCGGATCGAGCGCGCCCGCGTGGTGGTGGGCGTGGGGGGCGCCGCGGCCGCCCCGCTGGGGCTGACGCTGCCGCTGCAGCCGGCCGCCGCGCTCGGCGAGGCCGTGCGTGAGGCGGCCGCGCGCCTGCTGCCGGTACCGCTCGCGGAGCACTATCTCTCCTGGCAGGTGGTGGACGGCCAGCCCGCCGCCGAGCGCCGGCGGGAGGCGGCCGGCCGCCCCACGCTGCGCGTCTATGCGCTGGCCGTGCCGCGGGCGCTCATCGACGGCTACCTCGAGGCGCTGCGCCTGGCGCGGGTGCGCCCGGCCGTCATGGACCTCAAGGGGCTGGCCGTGGTGCGGGTGGCCCGGCCGGCGCAGGGGATCGTGGCGCACCTGGGGCGTGATTATGTCGACATCGCCCTGGTGGTGCAGCGGATGCCGGTGGCGGTCGACACGGTGGCCCTCGCGGTGGGCCACCCGGGGGACGTGGCGCCCGAGGCGGACGGGGCGACGACGGCGTGGCGGGCCCGGCTTGACGCGCTGCTGGCCGCCTCCGAGCGGCTGGCCGACGAGTACTGCCGGGCGCATCCGCAGGCGCCGCTCTCGCCCGACGCGCCGCTGATCGCCTCCGGCCAGGCGCTGGCCTCGCCCGAGGCGCTCGAGCATCTGGCGGCGCGCAGCGGCCGGCCGGTGGCCCGGCCGACCTCGCCGCTGCCCTTCCCCGGGGAGCTACCGCTGGAGCGGTATATCGTCCACCTCGGCCTGGCCCTCAAGCGCGACGCCTAAAGGCGAGAGGAGTAGAAGAGGGTTTTACCACAGAGACACGGAGAGCACGGAGAAGAGAAGAGGAGAGAAGGACAGGATTGACAGGATTTACAGGATTTACAGGATTTACAGGATTGCCAGGATTACCGGAGGCACCACACCCCGGCGCCACCCTATCCGCCTCCCCAATCCTGTAAATCCTGTGAATCCTGTCCTTCTTGTCTTCTCCGTGTTCTCCGTGGCTCCGTGGTAGATGTCTCTTCCTCCTCCGGCTACCTAACCTGAACGGAGTCTCTATGAACCACGTCGAACGCTTCCAGGCCCTGATGTCCTTCCGCCCCGTCGACCGTTTGCCCTGCATCGAGTGGGCCTCCTGGTGGGACCAGACCATCGCCCGCTGGCATGCCGAGGGCCTGCCGCGCCGCCTGACCGGGCGCTACGACATCGTCGCCTACTTGGGGCTGGACCCTTACTACCAGCGGCGCCTCGCCCCGCGCGGCGAGGCCTTCCCCGCCCTGCCGCACGGCCAGGGGCCGGTGGCCAACGAGGCCGACTATGAGGCGCTGCGGCCGGCCCTCTTCCCCCCGCAGGAGCGCGCCCTGGCCGACCTGGCCGCCTGGGGCGCCCGGCAGGCCCGCGGTGAGGCGGTCGTGTGGATCACGCTGGACGGCTTTTTCTGGTACCCGCGGACGCTGTTCGGCATCCACCGGCACCTGCTGGCCTTCTACGACCAGCCGGCCCTGCTCGAGCGCATGAACCGCGAGCTGGCCGACTACTACTTGGTGCTGATCGAGCAGGTGGCGCGGGTGTGCCGGCCCGCCTTTATGACCTTTGCGGAGGACATGTCGTACAACAAGGGGCCGATGCTGTCGCAAGCGCTGTTCGACGCGTTTATCGCCCCGCACTACCGGCGGGTGGTGCCGGCCCTGCAGGCGATGGGCACCCGCATCATCGTCGATACCGACGGCGACCCCAGCGCCATGATCAGCTGGCTGCAGGGGGTGGGGGTGGAGGGGGTGTTGCCGCTCGAGCGGCAGGCCGGCGTGGACGCCGCGCGGCTGCGCGCCGACCATCCCGATCTCCTGATGATCGGGCATTATGACAAGATGGTCATGGACCGCGGCGTAGAGGCGCTGCGCGGCGAGTTCGAGCGGCTGCGCCCGGTGGTGCGGACGGGCGGCTACCTGCCGGGGGTGGACCATCAGACGCCGCCAGGCGTCTCCCTGGCGCAGTACCGGGAGTACCTGCAGGTGCAGAGAGAGTTCGCGGCCTCCGCGGCGACGGGCTGAGGGGGAGCCGGCGGCGGGCTTCGCCGCCCCGGCGACGGGGGCAAGGCATGCGGCATGCGCGCCGGCCCGCACACCGGCAGGTGCGAGAACAGGGCGCGCGGCGGGCCGATATGGAGTGCGGCGCCCCATCCCTCGGTGGACCTCGGGACAGGTCGCCGCTCCGGCGCGGCAGACCGCGAAGCCGCGCGGCAGACCGCGAAGCCGCGCGGCAGACCTCTAGGCCGGCGCGGAGCCTCGCCGCCGTCCGCGCGCCAGGGGCTCCCCCCGAACGGCGGGAGCCCCGCCGAGCTGCTGCGGCGCGGCAGCGGTTGTGCGGCCCGTCACGCCCTCCTCCCCGCCCGGGTCTGCCCGCCCGGGTCTGCCCGCCCGGGTCTGCCCGCCAGGGTCTTGACAGCGCGTCGGGTCCGTGCTACTTGTATAGTATCGATAAACGATGATCATTAATCGATCGGACGAGGCGATGCGCATCAAACATAACCTGCTGTCCGAGTCTGTCTACGATCTCCTCCAGCGCCTTATCTACGAGGGCGTCTACCAGCCCGGACAACGACTGCTGGAAGCAGATCTCGCCAAGCAGTTCGACACCAGCCAGGCCCCCATCCGGGAGGCCTTCCGCCGCCTTGAGGAGAACTGGATCGTCGAACGTGTGCCCCGCCGCGGCACCTGCGTCCGCACCCTCCTCCGCCAGGATATGGAAGACCTCCTGCGCATCCGCGCCGCCTACGACGAGGTCGTCATCCGCCGCGCCATGCCGCACCTGTCGGCCAACGACGTCGCCCAGATGGAGGCCCTCGTCCAGCTCATGGGCAGGCACGTTCAGGAGCGCGACGTGGCCGCGCTCGCCCGCGCCGATATGGACTTTCACAGCACCATCTGGAACGCCACCGGGTCGTCGCTCCTCTGCTCGATGTCCTTCTCCATGTACGGCGCCTTTATGCTGGGCGTCACCACGATCTCGCACAAGTCCTGGGACTACGCCATCGGCACGGCGGAACGGCACGAGCCCATCGTGCGCGCCATCATGCGGCGCGACGCGGATGCCGCCGTGCAGGCCAACTGGCAGCATATGCAGCACACCATCGAGTATATGGCCCTGTCGAACGACGCTTCCGGCGTGGTCGCAGCGCAGCGACCGGCGGGTTCTGGCGACGGGGGAGCAGAGCCCGAGCAGTAAGGCGCCGCCTCGGCCTACGACGCGGGTCATTCGTGCGCCGAGAGGGGCCTCCGAGCCCCCTGGGGGGCTGCGCGGTATCGAGCGGCCTGGCCGCCTGCACCTTCTGGCGAAGGGAGATCGGCAGATGAGCGCTGGCAGCACTCCCATTCCCGACATCCTGGATACGGACATCGGCACGGATATCGACGACACCTGGGCACTGGCCTTCATGCTGAGATGCCCTGAGCTCGACGTCCGCCTGATCGTCGCTGGCACGCGTAACACGACCTACCGGGCCAAGATCATCGCCAGGCTGCTCGAGGCCGCCGGGCGCACCGATATCCCGGTGGGCGTCGGCATCCACTTTGCCTCAAGTATGGAACCGTACCTCGCAGGCGTGGATAACCAGGTCGAGTGGGTGCACGATTACCGCCTGGAGGACTATCCCGGCACCGTCCACTATGACGGCGTGCAGGCC
>JAAZBY010000261.1 GCA_012513595.1 Chloroflexota bacterium | reverse complement strand
CGTCGGCAGAGGTGATGACATCGACGAGCCGGCTCGCGGAGGTGGTGGCCATCAGTTGCCCCTCCGTCCCTGTTCGCGCCTGGCCAACAGCTCCAGGATGCGCGACAGGACCAGTTCCCGGTCGAGCCCGTTCAGGGCCAGGCCCAGCTGCGCCATCAGGATGCCGTACTTGACGCCGACATCGTAGCGCATGCCCGCGATCTCCATGGCCAGGTACCGCTCGCGGCGGGCCAGTTCTGAGAGCGCCTCAGACAGGGTCACCTGGCGTTGGCCGGCGGCTTCGGCGACGCAGTCCGACAGGATGCCCATCACGGTAGGCGTCAACACGTGCATGCCAAAGAAACAGAGGTAGTGCCCGGCGCGCAACCCCGAGACGACCAGCCATTGCTCCGCGTCGGTCGGGGTGGGCTTTTCCATGACGGTGTCCACCTCGTACAGGCCGGTGGCCCCGTGCACGCGGCGACCCGCCACGCAGCCAAAGTAGGGCAACAGGCTCTCATGGGAGGGTTCCACCGCCGAGACGGCGCAGCCCTGCGAGACGGCCATCTCCACCAGGTCCTGGGCGCAGCCGCTCTTGCCGCCGTTCACGTAGAGGTGGTCGCTCACCAGGTGCAGGAAGGGCTCGTCGCGGGTAAAGCCCCTGGCGCAGTACACGGCGTGGCCGTAGCCGAGGGGTTCCTCCTGCTGCACGAAGGTCAGCCGGTTGGCGTAGGCGCCGACCGCCTCCGCGTAGGGCTTCTCGTCGCCGGGGCACACCACGACGCAGACTTCCTCGATGCCGGCGCGGAAGGTCTCTTCGGCGAGGATAGCGAGGACCGATTTCTCGACGCCGTCGCTATCGGTGACGGTCTGCAACGGGAGGGCCCGCTGCGTGCGTCCAGCAGCGGTGATGACGGCCTTGGTAATCTTCATGGCAGTACCTCTCTGCGGTGCGCGGCCTCGCCTGGTGCGCCGCCGCGCCAAGGCGCCAACCCACAGCGCCAGGTGGTGACCGGGCCTGGCACAACGATGCGCACACGCTCCGGGCACCGGAACACGATATCAGCTCGTTCAGGGCCCCTATCGCTAGCCCCTAGTACACCTCAATGCGCGCCAGCCACTTGACCCAGACGCTGCCGCCACTGGCAGGGACTATGGCGCGCAGCGGGAACCCGTGAATGATGGGCAGCGGTTCGCCCTCCCACTCGTAGGCCAGGAACACGTCCGGGGCCAGCGCTTCCTCGATCGACAAGTCCTGCGTGTAGCCATCGGCACCGTAGAGGCGCACCCGCGCCCACGCGCTCGGGGCGCCCGCCAGGGCCAGGACGTCGCCCAGAGGCACCCCCGCCCAGGTGGCCCGGTCCTCAAAGAACCCCGGGCACACCAGGAGCGGCGCCGCCTCCACACGGCGCATGCAACGCAGCTCGTCGTAGGTCAGCGACTGCGGCGCCTCCACGGCGCCATCCACCGTCAGCCGCCAGACGTCCAGGTCCGCCACCTCGGGGGCTACCCCCGTCACGTGCAGACCCGTCGTCTCATCGAGCTGCGCGTAGCGCGGTACCGTGGCGGGCGCAGTGGGCACTACTACAGCCTGCGGCGTGCAGCCCGCTACGGGCGCCACCGCGGCGGTCGCGGACTCTGCCCCCTCAGGCGGCGCGCCAGGAGAGACGACACAGGCACCCGACGCCAGCACAATCGCCACCAGAGCCACCGCGAACAACGCGACGCGAACCTGGCGCGCCATAATGACTCCTGTTCGGCGGGCTAGACGCCCAAGTGCCCAGGCGTCCTCGCGCCCGCAGTGCGCCCAACCCCGTACGGGTCGGGCAGTTGGGTCAACGCCCCTATACGCCAGACGCGCCCTGCCCGTGACCGGCCATGCTGCCCACCGTGCGGTACATGGCCAGCACGTTCTCGAGAGGCGTCAGCACCTGGATGGCATGGGTCGGCCCCAGGATCAGGCCGCCCTCGGCAAAGCGCTCCATCCGCCAGCGCGTCTCGCGCTCGACATCGGCGACGGTGCCGAACGGCAACACCGACTGGACGCACATCGTCCCGCTGAAGGCCAGGTCCCGGCCAAAGTCGCGCTGCAGCCCGTCCAGGGCCATGCCCTCGGCGGCCACCTGGACGACGTCGAGAATGTCCAGCCCCAGGTCGATCAGCCGCGGCAGGAAAGCGCGCACGCTGCCACACGAGTGCAGCATCGTCCGCGCGCCGTAGCGGTGGGCCAGGGCAAAGTAGTCCCGATAGTACCCGGCAAAGAGCCGATCGAACGACACGGGCGAGATGATCGGGCCACGCTGGGTGCCCAGGTCCTCACCGCAGTGGACGACGTCGATGCGCCCGCCGCCAGCCTGGAGCGTGCGCTCGGTAAGCGCGTAAAAGTACTGAAAGCGCTCCTCGACGAGCCGCAGGAAGACGGGGTCCCCACTGCCCACGTCGTACAGGACGCGCTCCACCCCGCGGCAGCGGGCAATCCCGTTCATAAAGTCGGGCTGCCCGGCACCTCCGCAATAGATGCCATACTCCGAGAGCGCCGCGCACTCCGCCGTCACCGCAGTATAGTCCCACCAGTCCGCACTGGGGAAGCGATAGCCGTCCAGGTCACGCGGCGAGTGCACCTCGGCAAAGGGCAGGTAGGAGGCCTCGGGATAGGTCCCCAGCCCGTCACCATAGGGCACGTCGCGATAGCGCTCTCCCCACAGGCCCTCCCGGCTGCCGTCCGGCCAGGTACGCAGCTCAGGGCCGCAGTAACGCGGGCCCAAGTGGCGCATATCCTGCCCCAGCGCCGTGAGCAGGGCCTCCTGGCTGGCCAGGCCGAGGTGGGCGCGCAACTCGGCGTCCACCTCGGGCGTTGCCTGGTAAAAGACGGGCAGACGGTCCGGCCGGCGACGGTCGAGCGCGGCGCGCAGGCGTTCGCGTCCGTTCATCGGGCGCCGCCCGCACAAGGCCGTGCCAGCGGGCCAGCGCGATCAGGCATCGAGGCCCCCGCGGAGCTCCGCCACCCGCACCGGGCGCCCCAGTTCCGCGGACTTCCAGGCCGCCTCGGTCAGCTCGATGACGCGCAGCCCGCACTCGGGCGGCACGCCGACCTTGTCGCGCCCCAGGATGGCGTCTACAAAGTTGCGGTCGGGGTCCGAGTCCGCCGGCAGCTCGGTGATCTCCTGGAGCCCGTCCCCGCCATAGGTGCCCTGCAGGATCTTGCCGTTGCGGTACAGGATCACGCCGTCGCTGCCCCACACGGAGAACTCTTCCCACCACATCGGGCTGTCGCCGACGATGGAGATGTTGCCGTGGGCGCCATTGGTAAAGCGGAACGACAGCGCCGAGTCGATATCGACCTCGCGGTCATAGTTCTCGACGTAGGCCGACACCGATTCGGCGGTCAGCCCGGTCGCCCAGAGCAGGATGTCGATCAGGTGGCTGCCAGAGTCGTTCAGCTGCCCGCCGCCGCTGAGCGCCATCACCTGGCGCCATTTGCCCGTCTGGCTGCGGCGCCAGTTCTGTGACTGCAATGCCGAGATGAACTGCAGCTTGCCCAGCGCGCCCGACTGGATCTGCTCACGAATGTACACGTAGGGGCCCTGAAAGTGCCGCTGGTACGAGACCATAAAGACCTTGCCCTTGCCCGCCTCGATCAGGTCGTAGGCGTGCGGCACCGTGCAGACCATGGGCTTCTCCATAAGGAGGTGCAGCCCGCGCCCGAGTACCTCCAGCCCCTGTTCGTGGTGCAGGGTGTGGGGGGTCAGGATGATGGCCGCGTCCATGGAGACCTTGTCCAGCATGTCGCGATAGTCGCTGAACACCGGCAGCGTGCTCGCAACCGGATAGTCCTCCGCCATCCTGGCCATCGACTCGTTGCTCGGCTCTGCGAACGCCACGACCTCGGCCTCAGGAATCTGCTGCAGGCGCCGCATGTGCGACCGCGCGATCCCGCCCGCCCCGATGAACCCGATCCGTACCTTGGCCGTCATGATCCCTCCGTGTGGTGAGTTAGGTCACGTAGCATGCCGACACCGGCAGATGATACTCCGCCGCAGGGCCGGGGGCAACCGCGCCGGGGATCAGTCTGCGGGCCTGCTGAACAGCGCCGCTGGCGGCATCGTGGCATAGGCCTGGCGGTAGGCAGCCGTCTCAGCCAGGACCTCCTCAACGACGAGCAGTGCGCGGCGCCGCCGCTCTGCGGAACTCGTTCGGCCGGCGCCGGGTTCGGCGCGCCAGGCGCCGCCAACCCCACGCGTCAGGCGCAGATGCCCGTCCGCCTCGAGCGCGCGCAGCGCCGCGAGGATGGCCGCCTCCCGCTGCCCCACGCGTGAGGCCATGCGCGGCACGTCCAGGTGGCCGGCGCGGTCGCGCAGGGTTACCTGCAGCATCCCGGCCACCTGCCGCAGGAAGGCGCGCACCTCCCGCGCAGCCGTATCGGCCGGGGGCAGCAGGTACACGACGTGCGGCCGCACGCGTGCGAGGGCCGCCCGCAGATCCTCTGGCCCCGCCGGCGCGCTGGCCAATGCCAGGGCCGGCGCGCCCTGCTCGGGCAGGTCGGCGCGCCGCAAGGCGCCCTCGGGCACCTCGGGTCCCTCCGCCCAGACGGCCAGCCGTTCGCCGTACCGCTCGCGCAGCGTCTGGAGGAGGGTCTCGACTTGGCGCCGCTCGCCCCGCCAGTCGACCACTTCGACCGCCCCCTCGGCCAGCGTCACGGTGGCCGGGGCGCCCTCCTCGGCCGGGCGCCAGCCCGCCAGCAGAACGTCGAGGCGCTCTTGCCCGCCCCAGAAGGCGGCCCGCACGTGAACGGCGACGTCGACGCGCGCGCCCATGGCCGGGAGCGCCCCCTCGCCGAAGGTCGTCACCCGTAGGCTCTGGCCCTCGCCGCCAGAAAGGTACAGGCGCCGATAGCGTGGGGCCTGCTCGTCCCCCGCCTCGAGGCGGGCCAGCGCCAGGGCGGGCAGAGCCAGCACCGCACGCGGGTTCCCCGCGCCGAAGGGCCCCAGGCGAGATAGCTCCCTGGCCAGGGCCAGGTCGATCGCCTCGGCCGCGACGATGGCGTCGACGCGGAGGGGCGCCACGGGGCGCGCAGCCACTACCGGCGCCAGCGCGCGCATCAGCAGAGAGCGGAAGCGGGGCAGGTTCTCGCTCCTCACGGTGAAGCCGGCGGCCAGCGGGTGCCCCCCCTCGCGGACGAGCAGGTCCCGGCCGGCCGAGATCGCCTCGTGAATGTCGACCCCCTCCACCGACCGCGCCGACCCCACGCAGAGCCCGTCCGCGTGCAGCGCGATGACCACCGCCGGCCGATCGTAGCGCTCGGCGAGGCCTGCGGCCACCCGCCCGAGCACGCCTCCGCCGCCCCATTCCCCCGCCTCGACGACGATGGCCGGCTGGGCCTGCAGTTCCGGGTCGCGGCGCAGCTGCTCTTCCGCGGCGGCCAGGGCCGCCTCCGTCCGGGCACGGCGCTCGCGGTACTTGCGTTCGAGCAGCCCGGCCAGGTCCGCGGCCTCCTCGGCATCGGCGGTAAGGAGCAGGCGCAGCCCGGCCTCACTGCCGGCCAGGTCGGCCGCCGCGTTCAGCCGCGGCCCCAACAGCCAGGAGATGGTCTCCTCGTCGGCGTGCGCGGCGCTGGCCTCGGCCGCTGCCAGCAGGGCCAGCAGGCCGGGGCGCTGAGTGTAACGGAGAGCCTGCAGTCCTCGTTGTACCAGGTAACGGACGTCGTCGGTCAGGGGGGCCAGGTCGGCCACCAGCCCGATGGCAGCGAGGTCGAGCAGGCCGTCCAGCGCCCCTGCCAGTGCGGAAGCACCACTCTCCGCCAGGCCCTGGGCCAGCAGGTAGGCCACGCCCACGCCCGAAAGGCCCGCGAGCGGGTGGCCGCCCGGCAGTAGGCGCGGGTTCACCAGGGCGTCGGCAGCGGGAAGGGCCTCGGGCAGGTCGTGGTGGTCGGTGATGATGACGCGCAACCCCAGCCGACGCGCCAGGGATACCGTCTCGTGGGCGGTCACGCCGGTGTCGCAGGTGACCAGGAACTGCGCGCCAGCGGCCAGGGCGGCCTGCACGGCGCGTGGCGGCAGCCCAGGCCCCTCGGCACGCGCTGGCAGGCCGCAGGTGACCCGCAGGCCCGCGGCGGCCAGCGCCTCGTGCAGGAGGGCGGTTGCCGTGATCCCGTCGGCATCGCCGTCTCCCCATACGTAGACTGCCCCGCCCGACGCGGCGGCCTCCCCCAGCAGGCGCACGGCCTCCGGAAGCCCGGGGAGCTCAGCGGGCGGCGCGGGGCGATACTGGGCGGGGTCGAGAAAGGCGCGTGCCGCGAGGGGATCGGCCATGCCGCGCTGGGCCAGCAGCCTAGCGACAAGAGGGTGCCCGCCGACGGCCTCTCGCAGGGCGAGGGGGATGTCATCAAGGGGCTCGGGCAGGCGCCAAGGTCGGGGCATGAGCGCTCTCTCCGTGACGTTCAGGGGCGTACAGCACGAGTATAGCACGCCGTTCCGGGGCAGGCCACGATGTCGCCTCGCCCATCTTTTACGGCAGATCGCGGTGCTTGCGCGTAATGTCGAGAACATGGTATCAAGTGCCCGCAACTAGACTGCGTGTCGTTGGGTTACCATACATCCGTCCGTTGGCTGGTGTCGGACTTGACAGGGCCCGATTGCATGATATCATCGAGGCAAGCGTCGGGGTCGCGACTTGGGTCGGCGTCCCCCCCACCGCACTGGACGGCCTGCTCAGTGCCCGGCTCCATCGGGCGCTGTCAGATGGGCCCGTGTCGCAGACCGCCCCGGAGAACTGCATGCCCATAGCCCGAGCCCAACGCACGACCGCGCCAAGAGACACCCCCCAGAGACGTCGGCGGCTCGTGGGGATCGCCGTGGCCCTCGGCCTGCTCTGTCTGGTTGGCCCGTGGAAGACCGGCGCTCAGTCCTCGTCCTTCGTCACCGGGTATGACGTGCCGGGCAGCCCGTCCGCCGTCGCGGCCGAATCGCCGTCCAGGATCTGGTTCACGCTGCCCGCAGAAGAGGCCATCGGCCAGCTGGACATCGCCGGCGACGGCACGCCGACCGTCCTGACGCACCCTGCCGGCGAAGGGTGCGCGCCGAGTGACCTCGCCGTCGTCGATAGTGCGGTGTGGTGGATCTGCACCTCCGGCGAGGCGATCGCCCGCCGCGACGCCGCCACCGGAGAGACCCGTGCCTACCCGTTGTCGCGCCGCATCACGGTGCCGCTGGTGCAGGCCGGGCCGACCGGCGCAGCCGATGCGGTGGCCACGCCGGACTCTGGCACTGCCCCACACCTGGCCATCCTGCCCAGCAGGCCCAACGAGGTCTGGTTCACGCTCCCGGCCGCCGGCATAATCGGCAGGCTGACGGTGAGTGACGACCTGGCTACTTCGATGGTGTCTCACTATGCCGTCCCGGGCGACCTGCCGGAGCCCAATGATATCGCCGTCCAGGACGCCCTGCGCGTCTGGCTGACGGTGCCCAACCAGTCGCGGATCTACCAGTTTCGCGTGGGAACCTCCATGTTCTACCCGGTATCGACCGATATCGGCAGCCGTCCCTGGTCGATCACGGCGGAGGGGGGCTCGCCCTGGTTTACCGACATTGCCGGGGGGCGCGTCGGCAACTGGAACCCCAGCACGCTGAGCATTGTGGTGTGGCACTCGCTCCCCCAGGCCTCGAGCCGCCCGTATGACATGGCGGTCCAGGCGGGCTATGTCTGGTTCAGCGAGGAGGCCGGGCAGCGCCTGGGCCGCACCGACGCCGTCCGGTTCCGGGCCGTTGAGGAGACTGGGCTGCCGGGTGCTGCCCCCAGCCCGCAAGGGATCTCGGTCGACAGCTCTGGTGCAGTGTGGGCGGCCGCGCCCGGGGCGAACCAGCTGCTGGCCTGGCGCCCTCCCTATCTGCAACGCCTGTACATCTCTTTGGTGGCCACGCCGTAGCATCTGCTCGTCGCGGCAACCCTGTCATTCCTGAGGAATACGATCCATGACTTCAACGTTTGGTGGCCGGGTCCGCGCGGTTGCCCTGGCGGCCGTCCTGGTCGCGGTGGCGCTGTTAACCGGGCCGTCGCACGCAGGCCGCACCGTGGTGGCCCAGGGCACGTCCTCTCGGCTGACCATCCCGTTGGTGATGGCCAACAAGGACTATGTCTCCGCACACCGCTTTGGCGTGCAGATGTACGGCTCCCTGGACGATGCTGCCATCGGCTACAAACCCTTGCGAACGGCACGTCCGTACTTTGTGCGCTGGGAGGTCAGCTGGAAGGCGATCGTCGGGGACACGAGAACCGTGCCGCCGGTGTATACGTGGTACACGGACGCGGACCTGGAACGGGCGCGCCAGCTGGGGCTGAACCCGATCGTCACTTTTGTGACCAACCCGGAGTGGGCCTCGGAAAGGTCTGGGAGCGGCATCCCCTACCTGAACGGGCCGATTCGCGAGGACTGCCTCGCTGACTTTGCCGCCATGGTGGCCGCCATGGCCAGGCGCTACCCGTGGATCACGTACTATGAGTTCTTTAACGAGCCCGACAACGCCGGGGTGCTGCAGGCCGAGGCGGGCGGGCCCTACTGGGGTCCCTATGGGGACAGATATGCTGCCATGTTGGCGAAGGTATACCCCGCGCTGAAGGCAGCCAACCCGCGCGCCAAGGTGGTCCTCGGCGGCCTGGCCTACGACGCCTTTTCCGGAGAGGACGGCCGGGACCCCGACGAGGGCTTTAACCGCCAGTTCCTGACTGATGTGCTTGCGCACGGCGGGGGACAGTCCTTTGACGTGTTCAACTTTCACTACTACCCGGCCTTCGCCCCGTCTTGGGAGGAAAGCGCCGAGGGGCGCGACCTGGTGGCCAAGGTCAACCATCTGCGCCAAGTCCTGGCCGACCACGGGTGCGCCGACAAGCCCTTTTTCTGCACCGAGGTCGGCGCGCCCAGCGGCCCGACGCCCTTTTATGATCCGGCCCCCACGCAGGAGTCTCAGGCGCGCTACGTCACGCAGGTCGCCGCGCGCGCCGTGGCCGCCCGGCTGGACGCGATGATCTGGTTCGCCTGGAAGGACTTTACCGACAACGCCATGTATGAGCACTATGGCCTCGTGACGAGCACCCGGGTTGAAAAGTCCTCGGTACTCGCCTTCCGTACCGCCACGCTCAAGCTCGGCTCGGCCACGTTCGTGCGCACGCTGGACTTCCCCGGGGTCGAGGCCTACGAGTTCCGCACCCCTTCAGGCGCCACGCTGGTCACGCTCTGGTCAGACGACGGCCTGAGCCGCACCGTCACGCTGCAAGCCGCCCGGGCGACCTTGACGGACATGTACGGTACACCCCAAGGCGAGGTCACCGATGCCGGGGACGGCACCGCGGACGGGCAGATCGTTGTTACGGCGGGGGCCAACCCGCTCTACGTGGAGATTCCGCATGCACAATAGGCTCCGGTTCTTCGACCCGCGGCACCGCAGTGCCATCCTCTCGACTCTTGCGGCGCTCGGCGTGGCCATCGCGCTCCTGTCTACGCCCTCGACGGCCGGCGCACGACCGGCGGCGCCCAGCGTTGCCCTGCCTCTGGTAGCCTACGAGTACGTGCCCCCGGGCAGCACCCTGAGCCGTTTCGGCGTGGGCAGCTCCAGAACCTACGATGTGCGGGACTATCCTATCGTGGGGCTGGGTGCGGGCTGGTACTGGGATTGGGAAGCGCGCCCCGAGGCGGCCCGCCCCGGTGACGTGGAATACTATCCCACCATCCGTCTCAAGCAGACGGGCCCGGCCGAGTTCTCTTACGTGCCCAACGACGCCACCATCGCCGCGACAGCGCGCGCCAACCCGGGCACCGTGTGGTTCATCGGCAACGAGCCGGACTGCATCCACCAGGACGATCTGGTCCCCGAGGTGTACGCCGCCGCCTACCAGCACCTGTATACCCTGATCAAGGGGATCGACCCGACCGCACTCATCGCCGCCGGGCAGATCGTGCAGCCCACCGCCCTGCGCCTCCAGTATCTGGATAGAGTCCTGGCTGCCTATCAGGCGGCCCACGGTGTGCCGCTGCCGGCCGACGTGTGGGCCATCCACGCCTACCCGCTGAACGAGCAATTGGGGATCTGGGGGGCAGGAATCCCGGCCGGCATCGACGCCACGGAAGGCCTCGTCCTGGAGTGGGGCGACGGCGCGGCGACCCTGGACGTGGACCTGTTCCGCAGCTTCCTGCACAGCTTTCGTGGCTGGATGGCCGAACGCGGCTACCGCAACTGCCCGCTGTTGGTTACCGAGTTCGGGGTGTTGGCGGGGGTCGAGTGGGGCGCGAGCTTTGAGCCCGCCAGCGTCAACGCCTACAT